>JAUNOI010000027.1 GCA_030531165.1 Lachnospiraceae bacterium | reverse complement strand
CACTCTCTCAAGCCGGCTACTGATCGTCGCCTTGGTGGGCCGTTACCCCGCCAACCAGCTAATCAGACGCGGGTCCATCCCATACCACCTCAGTTTTTCACACCAGACCATGCGGTCCTGTGCGCTTATGCGGTATTAGCAGCCGTTTCCGGCTGTTATCCCCCTGTATGGGGCAGGTTACCCACGCGTTACTCACCCGTCCGCCACTCAGTCACACCTCCGAAGAAGTGTGCTTCGTTCGACTTGCATGTGTTAAGCACGCCGCCAGCGTTCATCCTGAGCCAGGATCAAACTCTCATGTTAAAGTTTTTTCCAAAGTTCATGATAACACTTGGCTATCTTATCCCTTGTTTACTGTTTTGGGTTGTTGATTTCTCAACGTCCGTGTATCTTTTTTAAGATACTGAAATTCTCATCTGAATTTTCAAGGATCTGTGATTGTTCAGTTTTCAAAGTTCGGCGCCGTCGTTTTCGCGACAGCTTTTATATGATATCATGACCGATTCTCTTTGTCAAGAACTTTTTTATTATTTTTATTCTTCCTTTTGAATCGTCATCCTGCTGCTTTTTGCGACAGCTTTTATATGATATCAAAACTTTCTTTTCTTGTCAAGAACTTTTTTCAACTTTCAAGTTGTTGTTCAACTGACTTTCCTGATGTTTTGTTTTGATCTTATCCGCTGTTGCATCAGCAACGAATCATATATTACCACTATTCTTTTTTATTGTCAACATCTTTTTTCATTTTTTTACTTTTTTCGTAATAGTTTTATTGAATAACCATTTTTTATTCAATACAAAACGCCTCGCAAGACTATAGCCGCTTTGTTCTTGTATTTTTCTTTTCTTACTTATATAATAGCATTAATCAATATAGGAGGTATTGAATATGAAAAAAATAGCAAGCTTTACAGTTAATCACCTAGATTTATTACCAGGTATCTATGTTTCCAGAAAAGACTATGTCGGTCAGGAAGTATTGACTACATTTGATCTGCGCATGACCGCTCCCAACAAAGAACCTGTTATGAACACCGCTGAGATTCACACCATCGAACATTTGGGCGCTACTTATTTACGTAACAATGCTGCATATAAGGATAAAGTTATTTATTTTGGCCCTATGGGATGCAGAACCGGATTTTACTTAATTCTAGCAGGAGATTTTATTTCTTCCGATATTGTTCCCCTTATTACTGCTACTTTTGAATTTATTCGCGATTTCAAAGGCGAAGTACCTGGCGCACATCCGAAAGACTGCGGCAATTACCTCGATATGAATCTGCCTATGGCAAACTATCTTGCCAACCGCTATTTAGAACATACATTATATAAGATTACAGATGAAAATCTGCATTATCCTCAATAAATATTACAAAATATTTTCTTATATCTATATATCCAAAAGCATTTCCTATGGTATAGAAAAGAGGGTCAGGGAATCAATTTCTTTCCCTGACCCTTTTCAATCAATCGTCCCACTGCAAACAGAAGTACGATTAATGTTTAAAATGTCTCATTCCTGTAAACACCATTGCAATTCCATATTCGTTGCATTTGTCGATGGAATCCTGATCTCTGACAGATCCACCCGGCTGAATAATTGCTGTAATACCAGCCTGATGAGCAGCCTCTACACAGTCATCAAATGGGAAGAAAGCATCAGATGCTAATACTGCGCCTTTTGTTGCATCTTCGCCGATCAACTCTGCAGCATGTTCAAAACACTGTTTTGTTGCCCAGATTCGGTTTACCTGTCCTGGTCCGATACCAATGGACTGTTTGTTCTTTGCAAGAGCAATACCATTGGATTTTGTAAATTTAACTACTTTCCATGCAAAACGAAGATCTTCCATCTGCTCCTGGCTTGGCTGAACTTCTGTAACAACTTTTAAGTCGTCTTCATTTAATAATTCGCAGTCGATTCCCTGTACGATCAGACCGCCATTTACTTTCTTAAGATCCAATGCGTCCTTTGGCTGTGGTACAGAGATATCCGGAAGCTGTAATACTCGAACATTTTTCTTCTGCTGCAACAAAGCAAGCCCTTCTGGATCATATTCAGGAGCAACGATAACTTCTAAGAAGATTTTCTTTAATTCTGCTGCTAATTCTAAGGTTACCGGGCGGTTAATTACAACAATACCTCCGAAAATAGAAGTCTTATCTGCTTCAAATGCTTTCGTCCATGCATCCATAATATTGTCAGCACTTCCTACGCCACACGGATTGCCATGCTTACATGCAACAACTGTCGGTTCTGTAAATTCTTTTAATAATTCCAACGCTCCATTTGTATCATTGATGTTATTAAAAGATAATTCTTTTCCATTTAACTGTACTGCATCTACCAAAGAACCTGTCTTTTTGCCGATCTCACGGTAGAATGCTGCTTTCTGATGAGGATTCTCACCATAACGCATATCCTGAACTTTTTCAAATGTCATTGTCAATGTTTCTGGAAGGGAATCATCTCCTCTTTCCTTTTTCAGGTAATTTGCGATCATCGTATCATAATTTGATGTATGGGCAAATACTTTCTGCATCAAGTAGAACTTTGTATCTAAGCTCACTTCACCTTCTTCTTTTAATTCGCTCAATACTTTATCATAATCTGCCGGATCAACAACAACTGCCACATCCTGATAATTTTTTGCTGCTGCACGAATCATTGTAGGACCGCCAATATCAATGTTCTCAACAGCTTCTGCACGTGTTACTCCTTCTTTTAAGATAGTCTGCTTAAATGGATATAAGTTGACAAATACAAAATCAATCGTATCAACGTTCAGTTCTTCTAATTGTTTCATATGTTCCGGATTGCTTCTCATAGCAAGGAGTCCCGCATGTACATTTGGATGTAAAGTCTTAACACGCCCATCTAAACATTCCGGGAAACCGGTAATATCAGAAATTTCAATTGCCGGAACACCTTCTTCTTTTAATTTGTTATAAGTTCCGCCTGTAGAAATAATCTCTACACCTAATTCTACTAACTGTTTCGCTACATCAACAATACCTGTTTTGTCAGATACACTAATTAATGCTCTCATAAAAATTCTCCTTTATTATGGTTGTCAGCTTGTGCCTTCGCGTAAAACCGGATAAAACACGCTCTGCAATTTTCATCCGATTCGCGTGCGGCGGCAAATGGAAATGCGAGCACTTCCGCTTGCCTTGTGCCTTCGCGAAAAAATACCGCCTGGGGAAACCAATGCGGTCTGCCCAGGCGGTCGGCGTACTCATGCTATGCTCCCTGTAGTTATTCTACTCATCCGCCAGTCACACAGCATCTTTAATTATAAAATACATGACTAAATCGAAAAATGCAAGATATTTTTTAAATTTCGTCTGTATAGGACTATTTACCATATATATTTTATCCTGCATGATCGATCCTATCTTCTCTGTTCCTTACCACAGATTCTTTCTTTTTAATATATATACCGCAAAAATGCACACTACAAAAGAAAACGCGGCAATAATTGCAAAGCCATATGGCGAAGTAGAAAACGGCATACTCTCCGGCAAAAGATTCATACCATAAAATCCTCCGATCAAAGTAGGAAGTTCAACAACGATCGTGACAGCTGCCAAAAGTTTCATGATCTGGTTCAGGTTATTATCAATAACTGATCCGAACAATGACATCATGCTTCGCAGAATATTGTGATAAATATGCGTCATCTCCATCGCCTGCTTGTTTTCAATGATGACATCCTCCAAAAGATCCTCATCTTCCTCATAATGCCTTACGCTATTCGTCTTCAATAACTTCTCCATAACTACTTCATTGGACTTCAGCGAAGTAGTAAAATAGACGAGACACTTATCCAGTTCATATAACTGGATTAAATCCTGATTTCTGGATTCTTCTAAAAGAATCTTCTCAATCTCCTCGCTCTTCTTATCAATATCCCGCAGATAATACAAATACAACGATGCATTATTGTACAAAATCTGATAAACAAATCGAGTTTTTTTGTATGTACAAAAATCACTTACCATTCCATTCGTAAATTGTTTTAAAATCTGTGTCTCCCGCAAGCAGACGGTGATAATTACTTTTTCTGTCAAAATGATACCGAGTGGAATCGTCTCATACCAGTCTTTGTCATTGCGTCGTTCAATCACCGGAATATCGACTAAAATCAAGGTATATCCTTCCTCTTTTTCCAGACGAGAACGTTCCTCTTCATCCAGAGGGGCTTTCAGATCATCAATATCTATCCCCAGCTCTTTTGAAACTTTTAAAATTTCTGTCGCGGATGGAGCTGTCATCGCGACCCATGATTCACGCTCTATACTATCAATCTGTTCTGTAATTCCTGTATCTTCATGAGTTTTAAATATTTTGATCATGACAAACTCCTTCCCTACTATGATTCTTTATGCCTTTTTTTGCATAGAAAAAACGCCAAATTGGCATACATCAATTATATCGTAGCAATTGGCGTCTGTAAACCAGAGAATTTATTCTTTTTCTTCTGCTTTCTTTCTCTGAGTTTGAATGAAATATTCACTCAGAGCAGAGACGGTATCTTGATTTTCTTTATTTAATTTGTAATAAAATTCCACCCACTTTTTCAAATCCGGATCTTTATTGTCTTTCAGCATTTCACTGAGCCGGTCATCCGTCACACCGAGCAGATACGCAATTGATACATGGAAATACTTCGATAAGCGTAAAATAATATCTTCTGTTAAGAATGATGTTCCATTTTCAATCTTGCTTACGTATTGCTGAGAAACATGAATATCCATCGATAGTTTCTGCTGTGTCAGTCCTTTTTCTGTTCGTAGGCTTTTCACTCGATTCATCTTATCACCTCTTACTTTTATTTTATCTTTCACAGCATTTCGTGGTACTATTCATAAAGTTCGATGTACTCCATTTGTGGTAATTCATGTTACTAATTACTGATGTAATATCATTATATAAAAATATAAATTGCATTTTCCATTCAAATAGATTACAATATTCTTATAAAAAAAAAGAAGGTGAAAAGGTGAAAAAAATAATAAAAGCATTAGCAGTCATCGCTTCTATTTGTGGAATTTGTTTTCTTTTTAAAGATTCTATCAAAGAAGCACTCTCTGCTATAAAAGGAAAATTATCCAACGATGATTTTGACGATTTCGATGAGGACTTTGATGAAGATGATTTTGATGAGGACAAGATCTTCGGAAAATCATCCGATCGCGAATATGTAGATATCACAATTACTGATGAAGACGAAGATGACGCTGAAGCAGAAGATGAAACTGCTGAAGAATCAGACGAAACTGAAGAATAAAAAAACAGACGAAACATTGTATCTATGTTTCGTCTATTTTTTATTGAATCGAAAATTTCAAAAAATTTTCTGTTTGATAAAAATGCTCCGCGAGAATGTAGTCGAATGTATAAGGAAACTTATTGCATTTCTATAATAAATTTCACTTCACCTTCCATACCTTTTGCCATACCGGAGAAATTCTGATAATCAGCATCTTTATCGATCAATTCGTCCATCTTATCGAACACCTTATCGACTGTTTCTGTTCCTTTCTGAATTCCATCCCGATCGAATTTGAACATGCCATCTGTCAATGTCCGGGCTCCTTTTTCCAACTTGCTGATTCCTTCATTAACAGCCGCACTTGCGGAATTAATCGTCTTACCACTCTTTGTAAGAGTAGAATTATTCGCAGTTAATTGATCAGTTCCTTTCTTTGCAGCCTGGATGCCGGAATCCAGACTATCCGTACCACTGGCAACCGTCTTAGCTCCTTCTGCGAGTGTCTTTGTGCCTGATTCAATTTTATCCGCGCCGGCCGCTGCCGTTCCAAGACCGTCTGCCACCGCTTTCGCTCCGGCACTCAATGTACCGCCTGATTTTGTGTAACTGCGAACCTGGCTGATTGCATTTTCCAATTGTACAGAGCTGGACATACTGGATTCTAATTTACTTTTTAAGCTTTTTTCAATTTGAATCGCACCTGCCAGAGCTGCGTATTCGTTTGAACTTTTATCTTCTATGCTGTTTAAGACCGCTTCCTGTTGAGAAATCTGCCCTTCAATCGCCTGCAGCTGTGCACGTTCTTCCTCAGAAGGAGCCGCTGCTGCAATTGCAGATTCAATCTGCGCAAGTGAACTATCCAGCGTAGCGATTCCACTCGAAACAGAAGATGCCCCCGTTTGGAGCTGTTTCATGCTGGATGCCAATGTTGTAATACTCTGATTGATCTTCTCTGCACCTTCCGCCACGCTGTCGCTGCCGGAAACTAATTTGCCGCTGCCGTTAGCAAGCTGGCTTAATCCGGAAGATACTTTCGTTACTCCTGCCGAGTACTTTTCGACGCCCGCGATGTATTTTGCAATTCCGTCGGTATATTCTTTTGCTTTATCGGATAATGTTCCGATGCTGTCCGAAAGTTCCTTACTTCCATCTGCAAGCTTTTTCGAAGAATCTTTCAACTCATCAAGCAGATCTGTTACTTCATCGACATCGTCAAGATTGATATCATTTAACAATCCATTCATCGCTATATTATAGATGCTGACCGGTTCAAAATCTTTGATCTGACATTTGATCGTTACAGATTCGTATTGTTCCCCATTGTAATCATCCAAATCCAATTGTTTGATCAGACCGGGCATCATAATTCCAACTGCAATTTCATTTTTTCCATCGGAAATGACTCTTCCATTTGTTACTGTTACATTCGAACACTGATCCGCAGGCATTGTAAGCATGGACATCACTGTAAACGGCGTATCCGTACTATTTTCCGCTGTGATTTTAATCTTTAACTCACCGCTTTTTCCATCTAACTGTTCCGGATCAATCTTTTCTCCGTCCAGATAGTACGCCGCTTTTAGCTGTACCGGCGTTTCTTCATCTGTCGTTCCCTGGTAATAGATGTCTTTCCCATCCGCCTGCCATGTGATGGCATTCTTTTTGCCTCTTTTAAATGTTTCATCACCTTTTACGTTTTTTATCTGATTGAGAGTTGATCTGTCCTTAATCGTAGGGCTTTCCGATACATTCTGAAGCCAGTCACTGACAATCGTCTCCTTGACATTTCCCGTTTTATCTGCCTTTACATAGACAGTTTCCGTCTTTACAACTCCCTGATCCTGTGCTGCTCCTGTCGGTACGATCATCGATGCCGCAAGTGCAACGCTCATAATTCCAGTTGCTACTTTTCTATATTTCATGATTTTTTCCTCCTGAATTCTAAAGTCGTCATACAAATCAATTTGTCAAACACCATAAACATCGCCGGAAGCACAGTCAGTACAACGACCGTACTAATAATCGCTCCTCGCGACAATAATGCACAGATCGATCCGATAATATCAATTCTTGAGTACAATCTTACACCAATTGTTGCTGCAAATAAACTTAAACCACTGATAATGATAGATTTTATCGAAAACCGATGTGCCTGAGATACTGCTTCTTTTTTCGGGACGCCGTTCAGACGCGCTTCCTGATATTTTGTCGTCATCAAAATAGCATAATCTACTGTGGCACCAAGCTGAATCGTTCCAATAATAATACTTGCAATAAACGGCAGCTGAACGCCTGTATAATACGGAACTGCCATATTGATCATAATCGCAAATTCAATCACGGATACCAGGATAATCGGTAACGAAATTGATTTGAATACCAGCATGATAATCATCAATATTGCTGCTATCGAAACCACATTGACATGCTGAAGATCAATATCAGTAATATCGATCAGATCCTTTGTCAGCGGGCCTTCCCCAACTAAAATAGCATCCTTATCATAGGATTTGATAATCGACTGAACCGAATCGATCTGATCATTGAGTTCATCCGACGCCGTCTTATAGTCGGAACATATAAATGCCAGTTCATGCTTATCACTTCTTAACATCTCGGTTGCCTTAGATGGAATCATACTTTCCGGGACAGCGTTGCCGACGATCGATGGGATACCAAGGGCGAACTTTACTCCTTTTACTTCTTCCAGTTGATCGATCATATCGGATTTATCCTTTTGTTCCATAGAAGAATCCATCATAATCACATATGCGCTGTTCATTTGGAATGTATCATCCAGCTTTACTTTTGCCTTTGAACTTAAAAGATCCGCTGGTAAGGTTTCGTCCAGATTATAATATACATTTACGTGATTATTTCCATAATATGCAATCGGAAGCATGACAATGAAAATCAAAATAAAGACCTTATAATGTTTTGTCAAAAAATCAGATAAACCGCTTAAATCCGGAATCAGGGAACGATGCGTCGTCTTATCGATCCACTTATCAAAAATCAGGATTAGGGAAGGTAAAAACGTAACACAGCAGATGACACCAATGATAACACCTTTGGCCATTACAATTCCGATATCCTTGCCTAAAGTATACGTCATAAATAAAAGTGCAATAAATCCCGCGACCGTTGTAACCGAGCTTCCAAGTACAGACTTAAATGTCGCACTGATCGCCTGCGCCATCGCCTCCTCATTATCACCATTTAGACGCTTTTTATTATCCTCATAACTATTCAGCAGAAAAATGGAATAATCCATCGTGACACCGAGCTGTAATACCGCTACCAACGCCTGCGTTATGTATGAAATCTCACCTAGAAAAACATTGCTTCCGAGATTATATAAAATAGCAGTTCCAATACTGAATAAGAATAAAAATGGCACTACAAACGAATCCAGCGTTAAAATCAGCACTGCCAGCGATAAAGACGCTGCAACCGCTACGTAGATCGGCATCTCCTGGAGAAACAGATCCTTAATGTCCGTGACGATTCCTGCCATTCCGCTGATATATACATCCTTTGAAACAACTTTTCTAAGATTGGCGACCGCATCCATTGTATCATCAGATGAGGTGATGTTGTCATAAAAGACAATCATCATCGTATCATCGCCTTTGTCGAAATTCTCCCGCAGATCATCCGGTATCATATCCATCGGAACGGATATATCGACGAGACTGTCATACCATAAAATATCTTTGACATGTTCCACTTTCATCATATCTTTTTTCAGGTTAACAACTTCCTTTGGTTCCATTCCTTCTACGATTACCATAGAAAAAGCACCCGTTCCAAATTCATCCACCATAATATCCTGGCCCTTCATCGTCTCCAGATTGCCGGGAAGATAGCTGACTACATCGTAGTTGATTCTGGTCTTAACATATCCGAGTACTGACGGAATCAAAAGTAAAAGACAGATAAGAGCGATTAATTTTTTGTGTTTTGCAATAAAATGTCCTATCCTCATACTCTCACTCCTTACAATAAATGACCAATAGTCATATTTTACATACTGATTATTACACAAAAATGACTATTGGTCAATATTTATTTGCATCCTTTTTTTGTTTATGATAAAATCATTTCAAAAGTGAGGAATATTTATGGGAAAATTAGAGGAAAAAAAACAAAAGAAAACAAAAAAATTATTTCATGCTGCATTAGAATTGTTTACGACAAAGGGATTTCACGAGACCTCCATCTCTGATATCACCCGAAAAGCAGGTCTTGCAAAAGGAACATTCTATCTCTATTTCAGAGACAAGTATGATATACGCAATCAGCTGATTTCCATTGAATCCAGCCGGCTTTTCAGTCAGGCCGACACTGCTCTGCAGGAAACAGATATTGCGATATTTGAAGACAAGATCATTTTTATTATTGATTATATTTTGAATTTACTGGATAAAGATCGTCAATTGATGACTTTTATTGCAAAGAATCTCGGATGGGGCGTATTTAAATCCGCCTTGATCCATCCGAAAACAGAGTATACGTTAGATTTTTATCATGTATATGTAAGAATGATCGAGGATTCTCCTCATGAATTTCGTAATTCAGAAGTATTATTATTTATGCTGGTCGAATTAGTAGGATCTACCTGCCACAGCATTATCCTATATAACGAACCGATGAATATCGAAACTTATAAACCGTATTTGTATAAAGCAGTAAAAGATATTATCCGCGGGCAGATTATTGATTAGCCTGATAAGAGCCCGCTTTTTCAAATATCCTTTTTTGATTTTTCTGATTACGCAGCAAAACCATACGTGCTGTAAAAAGCGGAATATAGCAGACAAATGCAGCATAGGTTCCAAACCGATATACCGAAATGCAGCCCAGGAAAGCTCCGCTTAAAAATGACAGAACCGTAAAAGTATAAAGACACGCCTTTTCTTTTGCTTTCTGATCGTGTTGTAAGAAATACTGCGTCCAGCCAAGTACACATTGCTTGAAATTATTCGTCGTAAAAATACTCGCACTGTTATATCCTTTTGCACCCGAATAAGTCCCCCACTGAAAACTCATCAAAGCAAAGATCGGATAAAGTGCCAGAATCGGATCCGCCGTTACCGGAATCAATGCAGTAATCAGCAGCCCGACTGCTTCAACTTTCAAGACCATCGTTCTCATATTCACATTTGTACAATTCGTCAATATATAAGAGAAAACCAGCGCAAGCGCGTAGATTACGGCCCCGCCGGTACGGATTGCCAGCCCCGCAAAGTCTCTTTCTGATAAGGAAATCATCGCTTCCAGAAAGTTTCCAGTCTGTGCAGAACCAAAATTTCCACCGCGGAGCAGCAGCGCGTAAGTACCTAAAAATCCACCAACCAATGACATAATATAATGTAAGATCACATCGGTTTCATTTTGATTGTGCATATTACTCCTCCGGTTTCGCTTTTTTCAGCATTTCTTTGAGTTCATTCGTTGTAAATGTATAATTGGTATTACAAAAATGACAGTTGACCTCGATTGGTTTGCCATCATCGATCATAGACTGCAATTCCTGTTCCCCGACGCTGATCACCGCTTTGGCTACGCGCTCTTTGCTGCAATTGCAGGCAAACTTCGTCGGAACCTTATCATAGACTGTCATGCCAAGATCCCCCAACAATCCTTCCATGATCATTTCCGGCGTCTTTCCTTTATCAAGCTCCGTTGTGATCGAAGTAAATTCCTGAATTTTCTTTTCCAGGCTTGAAATTACTTCTTCAGAAGCAAACGGCATCAGCTGAATAATAAATCCACCTGCATGCTTTACCGTATTATTCTTCTCCATTAGCACGCCCAGTGCAACGGAAGAAGGAATTTGCTCGCTCGTCGCAAAATAATAAGTCAGATCCTCCGCAATTTCTCCCGAAACAAGATGCGTCTGTCCGACATAAGGATCCTTTAAGCCAATATCCTTGATCACACTCATAACTCCAAGGTCTAGCGCACCGCCGACATCTAATTTGCCATCCGCACGGATCGGCAGCATAACATCGGGATTGTGTACGTATCCTTTGACATTCGCGCAAGAATCCGCTGTAACCATCAGTCCGCCGATCGGACCCTGACACTGGATCTTCAATGTCAGAATATCGCTGTCATTCTTGCACATGCTGCCCATCATTGCTCCCGCGGTTAAAAGCCGTCCAAGTGCTGCTGTTGCGACGGGACTTGTATTATGAGCCTGTCTTGCTGTTTCTACAACTTCTCTTGTATAGGCTGCGAAAAACCGCACCTGATTATCCGCAGCGGTTCCTCTAATAATATAATCTTCCATCTCGGATTCGTTCCACCTTTCCTTTTTCTCGTGCAATGAAGTAAAGACGTTCACTGTCCTTTTTTGGCAGTTCCCTTGTAAACGCATCATAAACTGCGATGAATTCCAGACCGCCTTCTTCGATTGCTTCGATCACCTGATCGATCTCGTAAGCTTTCTGATAATGGGTTTCTGTAAATTTATCGTATCTTCCATCCTTATCCTGAAGAAAAAGATGGAGAGAGTATTCATTGATCCGTTCTTCTTCATAGAAATAATTATCCCAGATAAAGCTCATGCGGTCGCGGTCTTCCGCAATCGTACGATCTGAAAGCATTATCTCATATTTATAAGAAGTATTCATATCGAAGATAAAGATACCTTCTGGATCGAGATAATTATTTACCAAACGCATGATATTTGTCAAGTCCTCTTTCTCCAAAATGTAATTCATACTGTCACAGATACTGACAACCCCACGAACCGTTCCGTATAATTCAAATTCCCTCATATCCTGGAGCAGGTATAGAATATCTTCATACCGTCCGTATGATTTTTCCTTTGCGATTTCCAGCATTTCAATGGAATTATCTATCCCGATCATATCATAACCTGCATCCGCAAGCTTCTCTGTCAGACTTCCGGTCCCGCATCCGAGGTCGAGGATCAGTCCATCTTCAATTCCGTATTCCTTTAGCAGCCCAATCACATATTCCGCCCATTCCTCATATGGAATATTATCCATAAAGTCGTCATAGACGCGGGCAAATGTTTCATAACTTCCCATAGATCCTCCTCTTTTCCACAAATGGCATCTTTATCCGCATCAAACTCACAAAAGCGGTGCAAATACGCGCAAAATGCTCTGCATCACTCCGATCAATAGCGGTTTCGTGCATTCTTTTAATGTAACCAGGTGGCTTTCTTCGATTGTTTCCATGAAATCCCGATAAATCGCTTCAATCGCCTCTGCATGCGTAAAAAAGACACCACATTCAAAATGCAGATAAAAACTGCGGTAATCCCAGTTCACCGTTCCGACCGATGCGATTTTTCCGTCGCAGACAACATTTTTCGCATGGATAAATCCAGGTGTATACGAATAAATCTTCACGCCTGCCGAAATCAACTGATAAAAATACGACTGCGTTACAAAGAAAATCATCTTCTTATCCGGAATTCCAGGCGTAATGATACGGACATCGACACCCCTTTTTGCCGCCAGACAAAGTGCGGTTACAAGCTCGTTATCGAGAATCAGATACGGCGTTGTAATATACAGATAGCGCGTCGCACTGCCGATCATATTAAAATAGATATTTCTTCCGACCGTCTCAGAATCCAGTGGAGTATCCGAATACGGCTGCACAAAACCGTTCTCTCCCGAAAACCGACTGGCAGGAACCGTCGGATAATACATCCGGTAATCCTCCTTCAGCTTATACAGCGGATCCCAAAGGCTTAAAAACATGACCGTCATATTCCAAACGGCTTCTCCCTGCACCATAACGCCGCTGTCCTTCCAATAGCCAAACCGCTCGATCCGGTTAACGTATTCGTCCGCAATATTAAATCCACCGGTAAACGCGGTGTTTCCATCAATCACTAAAATCTTCCGATGGTCTCGATTATTCCATGCCGTTGATACGATTGGGATAAATGCATTAAACTGCATACAGGAAATGCCATAGGATTGCATTTCTTTGCAAAAACTCGTATCCAGTTCCGAAATGCATCCAACATCATCATACATAAAACGAACTTCAACACCCTGCTTCACCTTTTCTTTTAGGATTTCAAGAATCTCATCGAGCATCGAGCCCTCTTTTACGATAAAATACTCCATGAAGATATAGTGTTCGGCTTTTTTCAATTCTTCCAGTACCCTTTCATAGCAGGATTCCCCGTTTGAAAAATATTCAACTCTTGAATTTTGATAAATTGGAAATCCGGCATACTCTGCAATATACCGGCTCTGCCTTGCGGCAGACGGATCCTTGATCTCCAGTTCCTTTAACACCTGATCATCCTGCTTTAGAAGATCTTTCGTCTCTTCCATCTCCTTATCCAGCACTTTCCGCAGATGTCTTGCCGGGCGTTTGTTACCGACATACAGATACATGGTTCCCCCTAAGATCGGAAGGAGCAGAATAAAGACCACCCATGCCAGTTTATATGCGGGATTTTCATCTTTATTGATAATATAGATCACGGCCAAAATACTGATAATATTCAGTATCACGGAAATCTCTTCCGAATGATTTCCAAGTGAGAATAAAAAATAAAACAGCCAGTAAAACTGAATTGCCAAAAGGAGCGTTCCAATTGCGAGTCTGCCAAATAAAAATTTTATGAACTTTTTGAGCTTTTTCATGGAATTTCCCCTTTCTCCGATGTAATACAACACAATATTTTACGTTAATTATATTATCATAACATAAACGCCGCTGGAATTCCAGCGGCGCATGTTAGTACTTTTTATTTTTCTTTTCTCTTTTTCTTTTGGTCATTAATCCGCCGATTCGGCCTGTGTCTTTTGCGGATAGGGATTTCCATCCTTCCTTTTGTACTTTATCGGCTAACCCTAACTCTTCTGCAATTTCATACTTTAGTATTTCATCTTCTGTGAGAGGCTTCGGAGTTTTTGGCATATGCATTTCTCCTTTCATCAGCTGATGATATTATTATGGGCAGAAAGAAAAGAAATATTCCTTTTCTTTTAAAGAATTATATTTTTTCGCAGCGTTAGCGATGCAAGATAGATTTCCTTGACCTTTTTTCCTGTCGTCTGTTCCAACGCTCTCTGATAAGATCGCATCTGTGCCTGATAGTGACCGATCAAAATTTCTTCTTCTCCTCGACGCACGCGATCCGTCTTGTAATCGACCAGCACGATTTCATCATTTTCCACAAAATATAGATCAATAATTCCCTGAACAACTGCAAGTTCCATGCTGTCGGTTCCTTCTTCCAGCTCCTTTAACGGAATTCCGATAATAAATTGCGTTTCCTTGCATACATGACCTTCTTTAGCCGCATTTTTAACCCGCTTTCCAACTCTTGAATGCAAAAACCATAAAATCTCTTTTAAGGAAATGACTTTTTCACAATCCTCATCGATTTTGCCCTGTGCAATCCACAATTGAAGTGTTTCTTTTAAACTTTCTTCGGTATAATCTTTCGTAAAATCGAGCAGCTCCATGCATTTATGGACTGCCGTACCGCGTCCGGTCGGAGAAATCTGTTTTTCTTTTTTCAAAAAATCCGGGACGAGGGGATCGGATTCTTTTATTCCGACCGAAGCAAATGCCGTTTCCTCATCCAATTCCTGCTGACTCCGATGCTTGATCTCCGAAACCGAATATTTCATTCTTCGATCACATTCTGACTGATATCGGTATTTCTGATCAAGTTCCGTTTTTAGCGCCTGCAATACCTCTATTTCTTCATAATGAACAATTTCATGAAATAGTTTCGCTTTTTGCTGTTCTGCTGCATCCCGGCTGTCCAGTTCTATTTCTTCCAGATCAGACGGCGAAGTTACCCTGACTTTAAGATCTGACACGCCTTCTTCATCATAGACCGTATTATCTGCCGGAAAATAACTTTCATATACCGGCTTCATTGCCGGATGATATGCAAATGCCATCAGAATCCAGTCCATATAGGATCCGGCAGTTTTAATATCAAAATATCCCGGGTTTTTCTTTCTCCGACGGTGATTTTTGTCGAGCTGATCAGACAGTTTCTTTACCGCACCCGTCATAAGCAATTTATCTTTCGCACGTGTCATTGCAACATATAAAATACGCATTTCTTCGCTGATAATCTCTTCCTGAATTTTTAATGCAATCATCTTTTTGAGCAATGTCGGATGCTTCTCTCGTGTTTCTAACAAAACTGCATCTGGGCCAAAATGATAATCGCTGTGCATTAAAACTGCATTCCGGCTGTCCATCATATTGAACTTCTTGGACATTCCGGCAAGTATCACGATTGGATACTCCAGTCCTTTACTTTTATGGATACTCATAATGCGCACGAGATTTTCATGTTCTCCCTGGACATTGGCTTCCCCATAATCGATATCATATTCCTTTAACTGTTCCATGTAGCGGACAAAATAAAACAATCCTTTATAGCTGCCATTTTCAAACTGTTTTGCCTTCTGGATCAACATACGGACATTTGCCTGTCTTCGCTCTCCGGCAGGCATTGCTCCTATCATATGGTAATATCCGGTTGAATCCAGAATATCCCGGATCAGGTCCGGTATCGACAGATATTGTTTTTTACAGCGGAATTCGCGTAAAAAAGCATCCGCTTTTTGCAATTTTTGAATTATCTCCGTTCGGTCCCCATGTTCCAGATAATTCCTCATATGATCTGCCATTGAACATGTCTGCCCCTGTTCCAATTCCTTCAGACTCGACATCCATACCATTTCCTCACCGGAAAGACCAATAAATGGTGCTCTTAAAAATGCAGCAAACGGGATATCTTGCCGTTCATTATCGAGAACCTTTAAAATACTCATCAAGGTCTGCACTTCGATCGTCGAAAACGATCCTTTCGCACTTTCACAGAAAGCCGGTATTCCCATGCGATCTAACTGTTCCTGTATCGTCTCTCCCCATCCGCTGACTGTACGCAGCAGGATCACGATATCCCGATACTCGGCTTTTCGGAGTCCCTTCGTACCATCTTCCTGAATACAGGTCACAAGCTGCGGCGTATCTCCATCTATCATTTCCCGGATCCGCTGTCCGATCATAACCGCTTCGGCTTCCACATCAGACATCGCGGTTACTCCATCATCCAAATGCAGCAAATGCAGTTCAGCTGCCGCATCCATATGGTCAGTCGGAAATCCCATCGTCGGAACCAACGACGCACTTTTATCATATTCAATCCCTCCAAGTTCGCGCTTCATCAGACGGTAAAAGAGATAATTTGCCGTATGCAGCACTTCCTTGCGGCTGCGAAAATTGTTCTGAAGTTCAATCAGTTCATGCTCTTTGGATTCCCCACGGTAATCATAATAACGGCTGATGAACAATTCCGGCTTCGCCTGACGAAACCCGTAGATACTCTGCTTAACGTCTCCGACCGTAAACAGAGTATGTTTTCCGATTGAATCGCCCGAAATCAGCCGGATAACCGCTTCTTGTATCTCATTCGTATCCTGGTATTCGTCTACATAAATTTCCGCGTAATACTTCTTCTTTTCCAATGCAGTTTTTGAAGGAATCGGATTTCCATCCTCATCATAACCCTCGGTTAAAATCTGTAAAGCGTACTGTTCCAAATCCGAAAAATCAACGAGATTTTTCTCCTTCTTTTTTTTCTGTACGATTTCCATAAAACGCAATACACAGTTGACAAAAGCAGACATCGTCTTCCTGCACTGCTTCATATCCCGCACGATACTCTTCTCATCCTGTGGCAGCTTCCGCTCGATGAAACGGTCGATCATGTCCTGCGTCGCCTTTCTCAGACCCATCATCTGTTTTACTTTTTCTTTATCATGCTGCTTCCCCGCACGACCCCGAATCGCTGTCTTCTTCCATCCGGAAGCTGCTTCGATAAAATCGTTCAGCGTTTCTGCCTTGCGGAACGACTCTATCCGGTCGTATTCCTCTTCCACTGCCTTCCTGTGCCCGTCTGGAATCCCTGTGTCCTGTGCCATTTCCAAAATCCGGTCATAATTCGCTTCGATTTCCTGCACATCAGCAGAAATTTCCTTTAACAGATAAGTCACCCAGTCCTGTTTCAGCAGCACCTCTTCATCGGCATAAAATACCTGTTCTGCCTCTTTCAGCCATATCTGCGGTTTGGCACCGCTTCTCGCAAAAGTATAGGCATGCAAAATCATTTCTTCTATTTTTTTATCCGTTTTTCCGGAGGCGTAACTTTCCACAAAATCCAAAAACGCCTCGTTCTTCTCCTCATAAGCTTCTTCAAGCACTTCTTCCAGTGCATCCTGATGCAAAAGTCCGATTTCTCCCTCTTCCCCTATACGAAAACCGGGATCCAGATCGACTTCCATAAAATGTTCGCGAATCAGATTCAGACAAAAACTGTGAATCGTCGTAATCTGTGCTTTGTGAACTCTTGCAATCTGTCTTAACAGATGCTGATTACCAGGATCATCCTGTACCTTCTTCTCCAGTGCATTCATAATCCGCTCCTTCATCTCAGAAGCGGCCGCATTTGTAAAGGTAACGACAAGGAGGTGATCAATATCGACCGGATGTGCTTCATCTGAAACGAGTGCAATGATCCGTTCCACCATAACTGCAGTTTTTCCTGAACCGGCAGCTGCAGAAACGAGAAGATTTCTGCCCCTTGCATCAATGACCCTTTTCTGTTCCTTTGTCCAGCCCATCTTCACTCTCTCCTTTCCACATTTCTAACAGATCTTTTTCCTTTTTTTCCACCAGATCGCGGTATGCATCCAAACGATGATCAAAATGGCAGATCTCCTTATATTCACAAAAATCACATGCAGTCTCCTTCTTTCTTCGATACGGATGGATCGAAATCTTTCCATTTACCATATCGTTACCGGCTTCAAGCATTTTGTGGACAGCATATTCCTGAATATTTTGAAAGGTTTTTGTATCAAGAATCTTCGAATAAGCGCTATATCCGCTTTTCGTTCTGGACACCGGGATCGATGCGCACTTTTTTGGCAGATCCCGTTCCATATGCTCGATAATATGATGATCACTGTTGACATAGCCGTCCATCTGCAGTTTTTTTAGGATTAATTCCTGCGCATCCTGCTCCAAATCCTGATCAACGATTGGATCTTTTAAGGAATAGTAAAACATTCCTGCCGGAATCACCGGTTTCCCATCTGCCTTTTTCTCTTCAATTTCTAAAACCGCGTTCATATATAAAACAAGCTGAAGCTGAAGCCCATAGTAGAGATTCATCAGGTCAAATTTCGCATATCCGGATTTATAGTCAATGACTTTCAGATAGATTCCATCCTCGTCTTCATAGCGATCGATCCGGTCGATTTTCCCATTTAACCGCATCCTTACACCGTGATCCAGTTCCATATTGGCGGATTCCAGATTCTCATAAGAAGAAAATGTAACCTCAAAGGCATATGGTTTAAAATCGCTGTTTTCCAAATGCTTCACTAATGCCCACAGTGTTCGCCTTGTCATTCTCTTAATGATCTCTGCCACATATTGATTGCGGTGGCTGCTGCTCAGCAGTTCTTCATTCCATTCGGATATCGCTTTATTCACTGCTTCCTCCGTCAGGATCTTCTGCTCTTTGTCATCGATTTCGTTCCAGTCCTCGTAAGTAACCTGAATCTTTTTCGAAATCATTTCCAAGGCACGATGGAAAATATTTCCAAGATCTGGTGCCTGAATCTTAAACTCCTGGCGCGGATAGAGTTTCAGCCCATAACGGAGAAAATGCGCGTAAGCACATGCTTCAAATTGTTCCAAGCGGCTGATACTGTTTTGCAGTACCTCTCCATAAATTCGTTTCGCCGCCTCATAGGACAGATTTTCCTCATAATTGCGGTAACATGCGGCATTCAAAAAAGAGCGTATCGCCTTTTCATCGAGCAGCATTTTCCCGATCACTTTCCATTCCTGCTGCTTTCCTCCTTCTGCCGCAGTACGGAGTCCGCGGATAAATTGATGCATCCCATATTCCTTCGTATACACACCGGAGCTCTCCATATCCGTCAGTTTCAGCTTCGGCAATACTTTCTGGATTCGCTGTATAAAATAAGACGGCCGCATGGAACTTCCGTCATTTCCAACCGTTACATAGGACAAATACAGATGTTCCGTCGGTTTCGAAATCGCCAGATACAAATACAGCTGTTCGGTATAAGCGGACTGAATCACCGTTTCCGCAAGCTGCAGCCCTTTTTCTTCCAGCATCTCTCTCTCGTGATCGTTTAAAATTCCTCCTCCATCTGCCGGTTTCGGAATAAACGATTCGTTCATGCCTGCAAAAAACAGGACCTTAATGTCATTCAGCCTCGTTCTCGTCAGATCACCGACAACAACCTGATCAACTCCGGGTGGAATCACGCCGATACTCATTTCCTCCAGTCCTGTTTCAAGAATCTTCGTCACTTCTTCTATCGTCATCCGGTCATTCCCCAGTATACTTACGACCTTATCCATTAGGCCGATCATATACGGATAGATCTGGCTATAGGTCTTTTCCATCACATAATCCCGGCATTCTTCAAACTGCTGCCTGAGCATTTCCATCTGTTCTTCCATCCGGCATTTCCTCAAAAACTGATACAACGCCTCCATATAATCCCGCGCTGTATTTTCTTTTTCCTTACATGCCCGATCGAAATCAAAAACTTCATCCAAAAACTGCTCTCTGCTTTTATTCAGTTCTGCCAAATCCGCCTCTGTCTGACCGGATATAAGAACCGTAAATTCTTCCATCCATCTCTTTTTTCCACGAATCCCTCTGGCAATCACATAATTCTCCAAACGATCAACCTGTTCAGGATTTAAGCCGCTCATTCCTGCTTTCAAATAGCGAAATACGCTTTCATAAGAGAAATTTTCCTGAACGATCTGAAAAACACCCCGGATGGTTTCAACACACGGGTTGTTTAAAATACTCTTTTTGTGATCCATAAAATACGGAATATGAAGTTCACCAAAACACTGCTCAAAATGCATGCTGTAGCTTTCCATATCTCCAACGATCACCGCCATATCCCGATACCGATATCCCTTTTCCCGTACGTAATACTCCATTCGTTCACAAATTCTGTGTACCTCTTCCAAAGCGTCTTTTTGTGTAAAAAGCGTGATATGCCTGATCTCTTTTTCATATACTTTTACCGGATAACGGAAAATCCCTGCCTCCAATGCTGCCAGATCTTCTTTTTCTTTCAAACGGTACGGCACTTTCTCTGTTAATAAGATAGAAGGCAGGATCGATACTCCCTGCGCGTTTGCAAGTTCTTTTAACTGCCGGATCGTCTTGGATGACATGGAGAACAATTCGTATTCCTGCACGAATTTCCTTTCCTCCATCCAGCTATCTGCTGTCACAGAAATTACAATTCTCTTTGCATATTTTAACAATGTGCCGATCAATTGATTTTGCACTGGCGTAAAGCCAGTAAATCCATCGATATAGATTACGCTGTCTCTTAATTTTTCCGAACATTCCACCTTTGCAGCCAATTCTTCTAAAATCTGCTCTGCAACGATGAAATGATTCTCTAAAAATTCCTGAAATTTATATTCGATCAGTGCAAGGTCATGCAATTTATAATTCAGGTTTCCTTCTCCTCCATCCTGCAATTCCTCTAACTGTTCCGGTTTTACACGATATTGATATAATTCTGAGATCATAGATTTCATATTTTCCACAAATCCCTGTTTGCGAATACTGCTTCCAAATACTTTCAGATGATCCTTTTGTTCCTCCAAAATTTTACGCAGAACCATTCGCTTCCCCATATCCTCCAACACCGCATTTGGAAAATAAGACAACTCTTCAAATATCCGATATGCAAGTCTCGGGAAACTGACAACGTCTATGTTCATGGTTCCATGCCCCGGATGCTTCTCGATCACATCTTTTTGCGTCTGTAAAGTATATTGTTCCGGCACGATCAGAAAATAATTCTGATACTCCTGCTCGATTGACTCCTTGATTAAATGTTGATAGATCGTATGTGTTTTCCCGCTTCCGCTTCGCCCGATCACAAACTGCAGAGACATACATCCACCTTCTTTCCTGAAAATTTCTTTTATCATACCATAAAAGAGTCTGGTTCTAAAATCATTTTTTCCACATATACTAAATGTAGAAACTATCAGGAGGATATTATGAGTTCTAATACCAAAGTTGTTGTTTTTAAAGCAAAAGAATTATTATATACCGGCATATTTTTATTACTTGGAATCATACTGATCTTATTATTGATTTTTATGTTTCTTCCAAAAGACAAAAAAACGGCATCGGCATCCGCAACAGAAGAAAATGCAGAATATGTGCCGGGCGTTTACACTTCTTCCATTCAGTTGGGAGAAAATACTTTAGATGTGCAGGTAGCAGTCGACAGCCACAAAGTGAAATCCGTCAATATCGAGCAATTAGATGATTCTATAAAAACAATGTATCCATTAATCGAACCATCCATAGCCTCCATTAACGAACAGCTTTCCGATATTTCTTCCATCGACGAACTGACCTTTGAAGACGAAAGCCAGTATACAAATACGATTTTGAAGCAGGCAATTAAAAATGCAGTCAAAAAAGCGGAACCCTGAGTAAGGATTCCGCTTTATCCGTAATTTTTATCGGTTTTTGTCGTTATTATCATCTGTACGGTCGGTACGATCATTCGACGAATTATCATTTGCATTATTATCCGCATCATCAGTCAGATCATCGACTCCATCTTCGACATCATTTACACCGTCATCAATCGCATCACCAACATCATCGACGCCATCTTCGATATCATCACCCAGATTATCGTCATGGTCATTTGGGGCAGTGGTCGTCGTTTTCGTTTCATCGGCCGCATTATTGTTATCATTCATGTTATTGCCGCATCCGACTGCTGCAATTGAAACGACCGAAACGATAGACAGACAGACCAGCCATTTTTTTAGTGTTTTCATACTGCATCTCCTTTTTTCAAGTTTACAATGCTAGTATTTCCGCAAAATAGAATATTATCCATGTTTCCGTTTTTCTAAACAATTTTTTAAAATGAAAGGCATTTTGGTATCTTAATCACAAAAAAGATCTTTGTTCACAAGCATAGAACTTCGCTGAATTTCTTCTCTCTTCCCTCTGATACATTCTGTGATCAGACAGGCATATTCACCTGTATAAACACTTCCCTGCAAATGCCCCTGTTTTTTTACATCGAATTCTTCAATCAGAAGACTGCCTAATATCTTTCCATTGCAGTCTAATGCTAGAACTTCCTGCTTTTTTTCTATCTGCCCTGTTGAGTGCGGTCCTTCGATCCGGATTCGGCCATCGGCAAATAGGACATCATCCACATAGGTCATATACGAAGCATGTTCATGAATCCACATGAGCCGATTTTCATTTTCAATCTGCTCTGCACTTTTTTTCCTTTTTTTAAAAAACATATCTGATCCTTTCTATAGAGGAATATCCACTTCCACTTCCCCGCTGATGATCTGATAAGCATCTACGATCATTTTTAAGTACTCTTTCTCCCCTATGACTAACAACGTATCACCACTGCGAATGATCGTATCCCCTCTCGGCACGATTTCCATCGGTCCCCGCTGGATACCTGCAATCACGCTGTGCTCCGGCCACGGAAGGTTCGCAACCGCTTCATCTCTTGCAATCGATTCTGAACCAACGATAAATGTCATAACGACCGTTCCGTCCTTATCCGGATTGTTTTCCGACTTGCCTGCTTTGGCAATATTTCGTGCCAGAAGACTTTCATAAATCGGCTCTACTTCCGTAATATGTGCAATCATATAAGATGTGATCGCAACAACAGCCAATGGGAGCAAATGCTCAAATCCGCCGGTCATCTCAGCGATCAGGATAATTCCGGTGATCGGTGCGCGCACGATTGATGTAAAAAATCCTGCCATTCCAAGGATAATAAAGCTCGCCAAATAGATTTCACTGATCCCAAACAGATCACATACGATACTTCCGTAAATCGCACCAGCATAAGCACCTGCAATCAATAATGGGAAAAAGATTCCGCCCGGAGCTCCTGAGCCAAAACTAATCGCAGAAAACAGACTCTTTACGAGCAGCAGTATCACCAGTACCGACAATGCAGGACATTCATTATAAACAAGTTCGATCATGGCATGTCCGCCTGCAAGCACATCCGGCAATGTATACGCAAGAATTCCGGCACATAGAAACGGAATCATCATGCGCAATTCCGGACGGACTTTTTTTAGTTTTCCATAAAAATCTTGTCCTTTCAGCAATAACGTGCTGTATAGCACTCCAAGCAGTCCCAGGATCGCGCCGAACAACAGCAAAAATCCATAATATCTTAACGGAATAACATCCGGAATATGAAAATGAAAGACCGGACTTAAACCAAATGCATTCTTGGAAATAAAATCGGAAGTTACGCATCCTGCCAATACGCATACCAACATGGATGCATTAAAATTCTTCTGAATCTCTTCTAACGCAAATACCACACCTGCAATCGGTGCATTAAACGCTGCAGCAAGCCCTGCTCCCGCACCACAGGTAATCATATATCGTTCTTTGGTCTTATTCTGTTTTGTGACTTTCGCAAGCCCTTTGCCGGCCATCGCTCCAAGCTGTACAGACGGACCCTCTCTTCCAAGAGACAATCCTCCGAGAATACAGAGCGTCCCACCGACAATTTTGGAAATCAACAGCTTCCACCAGTTCACATCGAAATATCCTTTGATCTCGCCCTGTACCTGTGGTATTCCGGATCCGGAACACATGCTTTCCCATGCAGCAATTTTGGAAACAAAAAATGCCAGTATCATCAGGCAGACGATCCAAAGCGCTATGTAGGCAAAACTCCTGCTCGTAAATTCAATGACATCAAACAAGATACTTTCTGCATATTGCAGCATAAAACGATAGCCAACTGTAACAAATGCAGATACGATTCCAACGAAAATTCCAAAAAATATCATCTTAATCGGAAGCCATCTGCGCTCCTGTAGGGTTTGTAATGACCGATTCAACTTTTTCACTCCTCTTTTTTCATTCATTTCATTTTTATCATTTTACCATACCGCGTTAACGAAACAAAGCGTGTAAGTAAAAATTTTTTCCCTTACACGCCTTTGTTTTTGATCATTATATCATAATTTTACAATTCTGAAATCATAATTTCGTAGTTTTGAAAACGGTTGACACCCCCATCGATTTATGTTAGATTAAATATACATATAAAGAAATGCGTTGATGAGGAATAGTAAGATTTTTAAAGTATTCAGAGAGATGCCGGTCGGTGTGAGGCATTTGCAGAAAAAGTCCGAACTCGCCTCGGAGCAGCTCGCTGAAAGGCTCAGTAGGTGGAGACGGAACCTGACCGTTATCAGACAGGGAGATATAAAACTGCAAAGTTCGTATCGAATAGAGTGCATACATTTTATGTATGAATAAGAGTGGTACCACGGAAGATATTTTATCCTTCGTCTCTTTATGATCGTGAAGATCGGAGACGGAGTTTTTTTTATTTAATAAACGGTTTTTATTAAATAATAAAAAAATAATTGGTTACTAGCGGACTACAGTTTATCAATTTTATTTTGGAAAGGAAAATGAAACATGAAAAACGCAAGCAAGTATCAAAGACAGTATTTTATGCCACCCGAACCATGTTTTGACTGGGTAAAAAAAGAATACATTGAAAAGCCGCCGATCTGGTGTAGTGTCGATTTAAGGGACGGTAATCAGGCACTGATCATTCCAATGAGCTTAGAGGAAAAACTGGAATTTTTCCAGGTTTTAGTTGATGTTGGATTTAAAGAAATTGAAGTTGGCTTTCCTGCTGCTTCCGAAACGGAATACGAATTTTTACGCGCGCTGATCGAAAGAAACTTAATTCCTGACGATGTAACGATTCAGGTACTGACTCAGGCACGTGAACATATCATCCGCAAGACATTTGCAGCCTTAGACGGTTGTAAAAAGGCAGTTGTTCATGTATATAATTCAACTTCAAAGGCACAAAGGGAACAGGTATTCCGTAAGTCCAAAGAAGAGATCTTAAAAATCGCTACAGACGGAGCAAAATTATTAAAAGAATTGGCGGATGAAACCGAAGGTAATTTCTTATTTGAATATTCTCCGGAAAGCTTTACCGGAACTGAACCGGAATATGCATTAGAAGTCTGCAATGCGGTCATCGATATCTGGCAGCCAACACCGGATTGGAAGGTTATTATGAATCTCCCCGTAACCGTAGAACATTCTCTGCCGCATGTATACGCATCCCAGATCGAATACATGAGCAAAAACATGCATAACCGTGAAAATGTCATCTTATCTCTTCATCCGCACAATGACCGCGGATGCGGAGTGGCCGATACAGAGCTCGCCCTTCTTGCAGGTGCAGACCGTGTTGAAGGTACACTATTCGGCAACGGTGAACGTACCGGCAATGTCGATATCGTAACACTGGCATTGAATATGTTCGTTCACGGCATTGATCCGAAATTGAACTTTGAAAATATCATGCAGATCCGCGAATCTTACGAACGCTTAACGCGTATGAAAGTCGATGACCGTGCGCCATATGCCGGAAAACTTGTCTTTGCCGCATTCTCCGGTTCCCATCAGGATGCAATTGCAAAAGGCATGAACTGGATCGAGGAAAGGGACCCTGATCACTGGACAGTTCCATATCTTCCGATTGATCCACATGACGTTGGCCGAGAGTACGAAGGAGATGTTATCCGTATCAACAGCCAGTCCGGAAAAGGCGGCGTCGCATATATTCTGGAACATAACTTCGGATACCGGATTCCAAAAGGCATGCGTGAAGATGTCGGCTATACGGTAAAAGGAATTTCAGATGAAAAGCACAAAGAATTATTGCCTGACGAGATTTTAAATATTTTTACAAAGAAATATGTCAATATTGAAAACCAGATCAAATTGATCGAAGTGCATTTTAAACAGACTGGCGGTGGCATCGAAACCGAAGTAACGTTAGGACGCGAGGGTGTTATGAAAATCTACCATGGCAAAGGAAACGGACGTCTCGATGCGATCAGCAATGCATTAAAGAAACACGGCATCTTACAATATAAAATTTTAGATTATAAAGAACATTCTTTAAGCATCGGCTCAAATTCGAAAGCCTGCGCTTATGTACAGCTTCGTCTGCCGAACGGAACGATCGTCTGGGGCTCCGGCATCCATGACGATATCATCGACGCATCTGCCCGCGCATTATTCAGTGCGGTCAACCGGGCGTTAAATATGCAAAAATAAAAGCCAAAAGAGGCGGTCGGCTAATACCGATTTTTAAGCTCTAAATCCTAAAATAAGAATCTCCCATAGA
>JAUNOI010000102.1 GCA_030531165.1 Lachnospiraceae bacterium | reverse complement strand
ATAAATTCAATGAATAAGTGTTTCTGACACTTTTCACTTTGTATAACATCTGTCCATATAAAAAAGTTAGTCTTGCAAAAATCTAAGGCGAGATACAAACCAGAAGTTAGTTTTGCAATCAACTAATTTAATTGAAATTTAAAAAATATGTCACAATTGTGTCATAGAAAACGTTACTATTATAGGGAGTGTTTAAAATAAAGGTATCCGGCAGTTGAGATTGGATGGAATATTGTTTCAAGGATAAAAAAGATTTTCCAGAATTAATTGTCAGGATACCTGTAATGCGTTGAAACCATTCACGATCCTTCATAAAAGAATATATTGTACATTCAGATAAAAGATGCTATAATAGGAACGCTTGTTGATTTCGACAGGCGGACATTAATATTTATGAGAAAGACATATGAAAGGGAATTGACTATGAATGTTGTATGTTTAGATTTAGAAGGAGTATTGGTACCTGAGATTTGGATTGCATTTGCAGAGGCGAGCGGTATTCCGGAGTTAAAGAGAACGACCAGAGATGAGCCTGATTACGATAAGCTAATGAACTGGAGACTGAATATATTAAAGGAACATGGATTAGGATTAAAAGAGATTCAGGAGACGATTGCGAAGATCGATCCGATTCCAGGGGCAAAGGAATTTTTAGATGAACTCCGTTCGATGACGCAGGTAATCATCATTAGCGATACTTTTACACAGTTTGCTCAGCCTTTAATGAAGAAGTTAGGCTGGCCAACCATTTTTTGTAATGAACTTGAAGTTGCAGAAGACGGAACGATTACGGGATTCCGCATGCGCTGTGACAAATCCAAGTATACGACAGTTAAAGCATTGCAGTCATGCGGTTTTGAGACGATTGCAAGCGGCGACAGCCACAATGACCTCGGTATGATCGAAGCGAGCAAAGCTGGATTTTTATTCAAGAGTACGGATGCGATCAAGGCAGATCATCCGGAACTTCCGGCGTATGAAGAATACGACGAATTGTTAGAAGCGATAAAGAACGTATTGGATTAAAGTACATAAAAAGAGAAAATGGGCTGTATATGAGAGCGTTAAATTCATATACAGCCTGTTTTTTGGTTGTTCTATTTTTTCACCATGAATTGATGAAATACTCAGAGTTTTTTTATCTGTTTTATGCCATTTTATTGACCACTTTATATTTGTAAAGCATTTCGGCATGGTTTTGTTCTTCAATCTGGATATCAGCGAGCAGTTTCCGAACATCGGAATTGCCAAAGCGGAAAACATCGTTGTTGTATTCACCGGAAACCATTTTTTCTGTACCGATGCAGTCGGTTGCGAGGAAGCAGTCATTTGCTTTATCGGTAGATTCACTTGTGTATGTTGCGGTTGGCTGATATTCTTTGCCGTGTTTGTCATTGCAGTTGCATTCCGGCACAGAACCGTTCAACACCTGGCTCAAAGATCTGTAGTGTTTTTCTTCGTCCTCTTCTAATCTGGAAAATAAATCTTTTAAGACTGGATCTTTTGCCTGCTGGCTATATTTGCGGTATTTTGCCACACAGTTTTTTTCCTGGGTCTGAAGTTCGTTGATCACGTCGGTTTCTTTTTGACTTAATAACATTTATCTATACCTCTTTCTTAATTAAGATAGGGATATTATTTGCATTATTTTCTAAAATATACAAAAAGCTCCCGGAAAATTTCCAAGAGCTTTTGTTATATGTATATGTCTGCCAAATTACTGAAGATCCTCGCCGGTCAGTAATTTGTATCCTTTCAAATATCCATCAATCGTCTTCTGAGCGATATCTTCCGGCAGAGTCCAGTTATGACCTTCATTCGCTTTTAACCAGTCGCGGGCAAATTGCTTATCGAAGGATGGCTGGCCGTGACCTGGTTCGTATACATCCGCAGGCCAGAAACGGGAGCTGTCCGGAGTTAACATCTCATCGCCGAGTACGATCTCGCCGTTCTCGTTTAAGCCAAATTCGAATTTTGTATCAGCGATGATGATGCCGCGGCTTGCAGCGTAATCCGCACATTTTTTATAAAGAGCAATTGTATAATCGCGTAATTTTGCAGCGTATTCTTCGCCCTTTCCAGGGAAGTACTTTTCTAAGTGTGCAACACTCTGTTCATAGGAGATGTTTTCATCGTGATCACCAATCTCCGCTTTTGTGGATGGAGTATAGATTGGTTCTGGCAGCTTATCGGATTCTTTTAAACCTTCTGGCAACTTAATACCGCATACAGTACCATTTTCCTGATAGCTTGCCCATCCGCTGCCCGTAATATAACCGCGGACGATGCACTCGATCGGGAGCATTTCGAGTTTTTTACACATCATGCTGTTGCCATCGTATTTTGGCTGCTGGAAGAATTCAGGCATATCTTTTACATCTACAGAGATCATATGATTAGGAAGGATATCATTTGTCATATCGAACCAGAATTTTGACATCTGGGTCAATACAGTTCCTTTCTTTGTAATTTCATTATTTAAAATAACATCAAAACAGCTGATACGGTCAGTAGCGACCATAATTAAACTGTCGCCATTGTCATAGATTTCACGAACTTTACCTTCTTTTATTGGTTTCATGTCTCATACCTCGCTAAATAATAATAATTTCAACCTTCTATATATTAGATAACCAGATTTTTAAAGAAAAATCAACAGAAAAATCCATTTGTATAGAAAAAGATACTTTTTTGATGTGTTTTCCTGTATAATTAGTTAAATGGAATTCTGCGCAGTTTGATTCTCGCGGAGCGTTTTTATAAGAAATTTAAAGGAGTTTCTTATAAAAAATTTAAAAGAAGAGGTGTTGGCATGAAGATCTTTCATTTATCGGATTTACACATCGGAAAACAGCTTTACTTTTATGATCTGAAAAATCTTCAGAAAAAAGTATTGCAGATGATTATAGAACAGGCAAAAGTGCATCGACCGGATGTCATTTTGATTGCAGGTGATATTTATGATAAAGCGGTTCCTTCCGGCGATGCGTATGATTTGTTTGATGATTTTTTAAATCAACTGGCAGATATCAGACCATCGATACCGGTGCTGATGATCGCGGGCAACCACGATCATGCATCCCGTTTGAACTATGCGAGCGGATTTTTAAAGAAACATCGGATTTATGTATCAGTACTCCCGCCGCAGGAGGAGGGACAATATCTGGACAAGATCGTGTTGGAAGATGAATTCGGTCCGGTGAATTTCTATCTGCTTCCGTTTACAAAGCCCGGATATGTCCGACATTTATGGAAAGACAAAGCGGTAACAGATTATAACAGTGCCGTTAAGATGCTGATTGAAAGGGAGAATATTGACGATCAAGAGAGGAATATTATCATAGCTCATCAGTTTTTTGTATCAGGAGAAGATGAACCGGAAAAAAGCGATTCGGAATTGACCTATATTTCGGTAGGCGGACTGGATAAGGTAGATGTAAGCTGTATCGAGCGGTTCGATTATGCGGCATTGGGACATATACACAGACCGCAGAAAATTGGACAGGAACATATCCGTTATTGCGGAACGCCGCTTAAGTATTCGGTCAGTGAAGAACATCATAAAAAGGGGATTTTGGTGGTTACGCTCGGTGAAAAAGGAACGCCCAATCAATATCAGACTATCCCTCTTGTATTAAAGCCGGATGTCAGAAGTATCCGTGGCAGTTTAAAAGAGGTGATCGAAAAAGCGGATGAGGATAATCGGAATGATTATGTCAGCATTACGTTGACCGATGAAGATGTTTTTCGTCCGAAAGATCAGTTGGAGGAACATTATCCGAATATTTTAGAGGTGAAAATTGATAATCAGAGGATACAGGCTGTTTTAAAAGAAGATGACGAAGAAAATATGGCTGATCCGATGGAGGCATTTTCAAAATTTTATGAGGATATGAACGGTCGGGAGCTGAATATGGAAGAAGAAAAAATGTTTGCCGATATTTTAGAATCCGCAAAGCAGAGAATGGAGCGTGAAGAATAGGATGAAACCTCAATTTATAAAAATGAAAGCATTTGGCTCTTATTGCGATGAGCGGATTGATTTTTCGGATGTGCAACAGGGACTATTTTTGATCACAGGCGATACCGGAGCTGGAAAGACAACGATCTTTGATGCCATCATGTTCGCTCTTTATGGAGAGACGAGCGGGGGCAAGCGGGAAGGAAAGATGATGAGGAGCCAGTACGCGCCGGAAGGTATGGAAACAGAGGTAGAATTTGGATTTTCTTATCGTGGAGAACGTTACATTATCAAAAGAAGGCCGCAGCAGCCGCGATATAAAAAGAACAAACAAACGGGAAAATTTGAGGAACTAAAGACGCAGATGTCCGCAAGGGTGGAATTGATCATGCCGGATGGAAAGGAATTTCCCGGAAAGATAGCACAGATTAATGAAAAGATCATACAGATCATCGGGTTAAATGCAGATCAGTTTACACAGGTTGCGATGCTTGCGCAGGGAGATTTTGTAAAATTACTTCATGCTTCGTCAAAAGACCGTAAGGAAATTTTCGCAAAAATGTTTGATACGAGAATATATGGCTGTATTCAGGATGAATTAAGGCAAAGGTATATGACGAAGACAAAAGAGTTATACGGAAATCGCAAGGATATTGTCCGGGAATTGCAGGAAATCAGCCTTGTGAAGGGCAGCAGATATGAAGAGATATGGAACTCTGATTTTTATTTGGATAGTAATGGGGATCATTTCAGTGAATCGGATGCAGAAGGATTGTCAGCTCTAATTGAGAAAATAAGAAAAGAAGCACAGGAAAGAGAGGCTGACATACAGGAAGAGCGGAAAAAGAATGAGGAAAGGATCGCACGGATCCATGCAGTTCTGGAAAATGCAGCTCTTATCAATGGCCAGCTAGATCGTTTGACGGAGAGAAAGCAGCATTTGAAAACGCTTTCCGAACAGGCGGAGGAGATATCACAGCTGGGGGCAAAGATTCGATTCGCTGAAAAAGCGGAACAAATGATTCCGTTTTACAAAGGCATGATCGAAAAAGGCTGGGATGTACAGGAAAGCAGAAATCAGGTGAAGAAACTGAAAAAACGCATGGAAGCCGAAGAGAGGCGGATGGCTGGCTTAAAAGAGCGTGCGGAGAGTGCGAAGGTGATGTATGAAGAAAGGTCGCCGGGACTGCAGATTGCAATTGATCAGATAGAAAAGAATCTGGATCAGTATGATATTTATGAAAAGGTACAAAAAGAGCAGGAGGTAGTGTTAAAAGAGCTTGAATACTCAGATAAGCGGATACAGCGTCTGGAAGGGCAGATTGCTCTGTACGAAGATCAAAGTGCAATCTTAGCGGAGGAGATCGGTGAATTAAAATCCGCTGTCTGCAATGTGGAAGTACTGGAAGCACGTCTCAAGGGAGAAATCCGGAGAAAAGAGGATTTAAATGAGATATTCGAAGATCTGGATAAGCTCGATCTGTTTGAACAGTCAGTATCGATCAAAGAACAGACTTATAAAAAGGCAAAAGCGGAAGTAGAAAAGAGAGAATCTGCTTACCTGGAATATCAGCAGAAATTTATTGCAAACCAAGCCTTCATTTTGAGAAGCCAACTGGAAGTCGGAAAACCCTGTCCAGTTTGTGGAAAAATCCATGAAAAAACCGAGGAAGTTGTGGATAATGTTCCGAATGAAAAATTCGATATCAATGAGACAACTTTGAAAAAGCTTCAATCGAGAAAAGAAAGCTCGGATGCAGAATATATGGCAGCAAGATCCGCATTGGATGTTGCAACAACCAAAAAAGAGAATCTCAAATTAAACGGACAAAGAAAGCTGAAAAGGATATTCGATAATGCCGATGGATTTGATCTGTCATGGAAGATGTCTGTGGAACAGCAATTACAGAATGTCGAAATAGAGATCGAAAAATACAGAAAAAAGATTCAGGAAAATGCTCAAATGCAAGAGCAGATTACGACAAAAGAGATCCTTTTGGTTGAAAAAAAGCAACAGAAGACTGATTGTGAAAAGGCGCTGCGGGATAAAAAGGAACAGAGAGAAGCTTATGATAAGAAAGTGGGTATCTGCGAAACACAGATTGCCATGCTGGCATCTCAGCTCGCTTTTCAGACAAAGTCAGAAGCGGAAGCCGAATTAGAAAGACGAAAATTAGAATTGTCAAAGATTTCTTATGAAAAGAAGGAGTGCGAAACGGCTTTTGCGGATGCGGATAAAATCTATACGGCGAGCAGGGGGGAATTA
>JAUNOI010000101.1 GCA_030531165.1 Lachnospiraceae bacterium | reverse complement strand
AGGCACAGACAATTTTAGATGAGCTGCATGGCGGCAGCAACGCAAGCTATGCGATCCGCTTTGCTGCTGGATTTGACGGTATTATGATGGTGCTGTCTGGCATGGGAAGTATGGAAATGATGCAGGACAATATCAGCTATATGAAGGATTTTGTTCCCCTTTCCGACAAAGAGCAGGAGGCCATTGCAAAAGTACGGGAGATTTTCCGCGCACAGGGCTTAATCCCCTGCACTGCCTGCCGGTATTGTACGGATGGGTGTCCGAAGCAGATTGCCATTCCTGACCTGTTTGCCTGCCTGAACGCAAAGAAACAGTTTCAGAATTGGAACACAGATTACTACTACAACAATGTACATACCAAAGAAGGGAGCCGGGCATCTGACTGTATCAAATGCGGCAGATGTGAGCATATCTGCCCGCAGCATCTGCCGATTCGGGAGCTTCTTGCCGAGGTAGCGAAAGAATTTGACAAATAAAAGATGGAGAATATATGGCAACAACGGAATTTGCAAAAAAATATCACGAAAAAGGGAAATCGTTTATCAGGCAGTAGTATATCTCGGTATTGGCAGGGTATCCCCTTTTTTAAAAATTACCAATGAAGTATTCACTAATGAAGATGTAAAAGAAAGGTAAATAGAAATGAAAGATGTAATGATTTTGACTGGTGCAGGCCAGATTGGTATGGCAATTGCTCGGAGAATGGGCTATGGAATGAAAATTGTCGTAGGAGATAAGAACCTGAAAAACGTTCAGGCTATTGTTAAGATTATGAATGATGCAGGATTTGATGCGGTACCTGTGGAAATGGACTTATCTTCTCGCGAGTCCATTATGAACTTGATTGCGGAGGCGCAGAAGTATGGAGAAATCTCTATGCTGGTTAATGCGGCTGGGGTTTCACCGAGTCAGGCTCCTATCGAGGCGATCCTGAAAGTGGATCTGTATGGTACGGCAGTTTTGTTGGAGGAAGTTGGTAAAGTCATTAAGAAAGGCGGTGTGGGAGTAACGATTTCCAGCCAGTCCGGTTGGCGTATGCCTGCTCTGACTGCTGAGGAAGATGAACTGCTGGCAACGACACCCGCTGAAGAGCTGCTCCATCTTCCACTACTGCAGGCAGAGAATATCAGGGATACTTTGCACGCCTATCAGATGGCGAAGCGTTGTAATGAAAAGCGTGTTATGGCAGAAGCCGTTAAATGGGGCAAACGGGGTGCTCGTATCAATGCTATTGCTCCTGGCATTATTGTGACACCGCTGGCAATTGATGAATTTAACGGTCCTCGTGGTGATTTCTACAAGAATATGTTCGCAAATTGTCCTGCCGGACGACCGGGAACTGCAGATGAGGTTGCAAATGTGGCGGAACTTTTAATGAGTGACAAGGGAGCGTTTATTACTGGTTCAACCTTCCTCATTGACAGTGGCGCGACTGCCAGCTATTTCTACGGACCGCTTGCACCTGAAAAATAAACCGGAGAGAGTAGAATCAACAATGAGAAAATCTTACCACTACTGCTTGTGTTTTCTATGTGTTTAAGCCTTGATAATTCAAAGGATTATGATGGTATTTTCTTAGGCTATCTGATTTGGCGGAGTGATATGTTGATGGCAGTTTATACATAGGTTCCTGGGGAAGGATCATCTACGGAATGGTGTGAAGCGGTACCTATTTAATATGTAACCTTATTGGGAGGCTATTGTGGCTGAAAAGTCACGGAAGCCTCCCTATTTGCATAAATCTTGACCTAAAGATGATTTATGAAAGAATATTTTGAAAGATGCGGTGAAAAATTTTACGGATATTTTACGCAATGACGATTTTGGATTTTACATTAGGGGTTTATTTTAGAGAATGTCAACAGACAACAAGTCAAAAATTCAAAAAGGAGAAAATGAATTATGAAGAAGACAATTGCAAAAATAATAGGTCTGGTATGTATGATAGGCCTGCTGGCAGGAAGCCTGATGGCTTGTGGAGGATCTTCATCCGGTGATGATGCATCGGGATCAGGAGAAGATCTAAGCGGTAAGATTACTATCGCAGGAAGTACCTCGATGGAAAAGGTTTGTAATGCATTATCGGAAAGTTTTATGGAAAAATATCCAAATGTTACGGTTACATCTGAATTTACCGGTTCCAGTGCAGGATTGGAGTCATTAGCATCCGGAAGCGTTGATATCGGAAATGCATCCCGAAGCTTAAGTAAAGATGAAGCAGATACCGGAGCAGTTGAAAATGTCATTGCAATTGACGGTATCGGCGTGATTACAGATAAAGATAACAAAATTGAAAATCTGACTTCTGAAGAATTGGCAAAAATCTATACCGGCGAAATCAAAAACTGGAAGGAACTTGGACAGAAAGAGGAAGATATCGTTGTAGTCGGACGTGAGGCGGGTTCCGGAACAAGGGATGCATTTGAAGAATTATTAGATATTGCGGATAAGTGCGATTATGTACAGGAATTGGATTCCACAGGTGCAGTTTTAGCAAAGGTATCATCTACACCAGGTGCGATCGGATATGTTTCTTTAGACGTTGTAGATGATACGGTAAATCTTGTTCAGTTAAATGGTGTAGAAGCAGTGGAAAAGAATATCATTTCCGGAGACTATGTTCTTTCCCGTCCATTTGTTATGGCAACAAAAGGAGAGATCTCCGAACAGAGCGATTTGGTAAAAGCTTGGTTTGACTATATCAATTCTGACGAAGGACAGCAGGTAATTGCAGGACAGGGATTATTCCTTCCTCAAAAATAAAAACAAATAAGGTATCAATATTATGAAAACAAATCACTCAATTATGTATTCTTCCAGACACCATAATACGTCTGAAGTTACAGCAAAATACATATTTTTAATATCCGGAATTGTAGCGATTTTCGCAGTTTGTTCAATCACTTTTTATATGTTCTTAAAAGGAGCGCCGGCACTTCCGGTTGTAGGTCCGATGGATTTGTTATTCGGTACGGTTTGGCAGCCGACCGCACAGGTACCGTCTTATGGAATTTTCTATGTTATATTAACTTCCATCATCGGTACGGGATTTGCCATATTGCTCGGTGTTCCAATAGGACTTTTAACTGCTGTTTTCCTAACGGAAATTTCAGCAAAGCATTTGACGATGATCATTCAGCCGGCAGTCGAATTGCTGGCTGCAATACCATCTGTTATCTATGGGCTGCTCGGTATGATGGTGTTAAATCCGACAATCTATAAACTGGAAAAATTGATTTTTGCAGGGAAAACAGGTCATCAGTATACCGGAGGCGCGAATCTGTTATCTGCGATTATCGTATTAGCGATTATGATTCTGCCTACGGTTATCAACATGAGCGTATCAGCATTAAAAGCAGTTCCACAAAGCTATCGAAATGCTTCCTACGCGATGGGGGCTACGAAAATTCAGACGATCTTTCAAGTGACGATTCCAGCGGCAAAATCCGGAATTATGACGGGAATCGTATTAGGAATCGGAAGGGCGTTAGGGGAAGCAATGGCGATCAATATGGTAGCCGGCGGATCCGTGAATTTCCCATTGCCATTCAACTCCGTGCGGTTCTTAACAACGCAGCTTGTCAGTGAGATGAGTTATGCGGAAGGTACACATAGACAGGTATTGTTTACGGTCGGACTGGTATTATTTGTCTTTATCATGGTAATTAACCTGATTCTTATGGCGATCAGCAAGAGAGGAGAAAATAATGAAAAATAGTATATGTGTAAAGAGAAAGAGAGTCTCCGACTACGTGATGTACGGATTGATTTATACATGTGCCGCATCCTCTGTTTTGCTGTTGGTCGGAATTATTTTATACGTACTTGCAAAAGGAGCCGGACAGATTCATTTTGGTTTTCTGACAAATGTTACTTCTGTGCTCCGAGGAACGGTCGGTATTGCAGGAAATATCGTAAATACTCTTTATATTATCGTAATCACGATGTTGATTGCAACTCCGATCGGAATCGGCGCGGCTGTTTATCTGAATGAATATACGAAACCGGGACGGCTGGTTTCCCTGATCGAATTTGCAACAGAGACATTAGCAGGAATTCCATCGATTATCTTCGGACTTTTCGGAATGATGTTTTTTGCACAGACTCTCGGACTCGGATATTCTCTTTTGACGGGGTCTTTTACATTGACGCTGATGGTATTACCGCTCATTACCCGTAATACGCAGGAAGCATTAAAAACAGTGCCGGATTCTTACCGAACTGGAGCGATCGGTCTCGGCGCAGGAAAATGGTATACGATCCGAACGATTTTACTGCCGTCTGCAATGCCGGGAATGATTACAGGTGTTATTTTGGCAATCGGAAAGATTGTAGGCGAATCGGCAGCATTATTATTTACAGCGGGAAGTGCCTATACACTACCAAAAGGAATTTCCGATATCTTAACAAAGACTTTGAGTTCGGGTGGAACCCTGACAATTCAGCTTTATCTGAGTGCTCAGAAAGGTGAATTTGAAGTTGCCTTTGGAATCGCTGTTGTGCTCCTTGTCATCGTACTGTTGATCAATGGGGCAACGAAGCTTCTTACAAAAAAATTTGATGTAAACCGCGAAAAGAAATAAAGGAAGACAGGAATAGAATATGGAACAGAAAACGAAAATTTCAGTAAAAGATTTGAATCTCTTTTATGGAGAAAATCATGCTTTGAAAAATGTCAGCATGGATATGAAAGAAAATGCGATCACTGCGTTTATTGGTCCGTCCGGATGTGGAAAATCCACGTTTTTAAAAACATTGAACCGCATGAATGATCTGGTAGATAATGTAAAGATCACAGGTCAGGTATTGCTCGATCAGGAAGATATTTATGGAGCAAATGTCGATACGACGACCCTACGGAAAAAGGTGGGCATGGTATTTCAGCAGCCCAACCCGTTTCCAATGAGCATTTATGATAACATTGCTTACGGACCGAGGGTACACGGTATCAAAGACAAACACAAATTGGATGAGATCGTGGAAGAAAGTTTAAGAGGTGCCGCGATTTTTGACGAAGTAAAGGATCGTTTGAAAAAATCAGCACTGAGTCTTTCTGGAGGACAGCAGCAGAGGATCTGTATTGCAAGAGCACTGGCGGTACATCCGGACGTACTTTTAATGGATGAGCCGACTTCAGCACTGGATCCGATCTCTACTTCCAAAATTGAAGATTTAATGGAAGAACTGAAGAAAACGTATACGGTCGTGATCGTAACACATAATATGCAGCAGGCAGTTCGTGTTTCCGATGATACCGCATTTTTCCTGCTTGGAGAGATGATTGAATATGGAGATACCAAGAATTTATTTGCATATCCACAGGATAAAAGAACAGAAGATTATATTACCGGAAGATTCGGTTAATGATGATAGAAAAAGGAGAATGAGAAATGCGGATAAAATATGAAGCACAGCTGGAGGGCTTAAATCAGGAACTGGTCAATATGGGTTCCATGATTGAAAAATCGATTGAATATGCAGTTGATGCATTCGTTCATCAGGATGTGGAATTGGCGGCGAAAACGATGAAAAATGATGCCCGCATCAATCGTGAACAGAAAAAAATCGAAAATACTTGCTTTCATCTGCTTTTGCAGCAGCAGCCGGTAGCGAGTGATCTGAGATTCATCTCTGCCGCACACAAAATGGTAACGGATATGGAGCGAATTGGAGATCATGCGGCGGATATTTGTGAAATCACATTGACGATGGCAAAATATTCTTATATGGTCGATCTGACATTCCTAAAGAAAATGGCAGCAGAGACGATCAAAATGCTGATAAAGAGTATCGAAAGCTATACGCAGCAGGATAAGAAGAAAGCAGAAGAGGTCATCGGCAATGATGATGTCGTTGATGAATTATTTGAAAAGGAAAAGAGTAAATTAATTCATCAGATTCAGATCAATCCGAAATGCAGCGAACAGGCAGCGGATATGCTGATGGTAGCGAAGTATTTTGAACGAATCGGAGATCATGCAGTCAATATCGCGGAGTGGGTGTTATTCGCCCTTGACGATCACAAAAATGAATAAAGCATCGTAAAAGAAGAGCATCTGCCGGAAAAGGCGGATGCTCTTTGCTGTGTAAAAATTTATGCATGATTATATAAGTATAATATTCCTGAAAGAAAGAAGATCGATGCTGGATATCCGATAAAGCATAAAAGCCAGTCGACCGTTCCGAAAGCAAAAGAATGAATGGAAAGCCAGATCACTCCACCAATGATTCCGGAGGATAAAATTAAAAGGAAAAGGAAGAAATATTCTGCTATTTTCAAGTTTGAAAAGTTTGTCTTACAAAGTGTCCATAAGTTTTTCA
>JAUNOI010000026.1 GCA_030531165.1 Lachnospiraceae bacterium | reverse complement strand
TCCCTGTTTGGGTCCAAGATTGTGAACGAGTTTAACGAGTTTCGCAATTACCTAGATGATATGTTTTTCAAACTGTTCTATATTGTAAATGGTTGACATAATATTTGTCAATAAAATTATAATCGTTTGGATATTAAGAATTTGGAACACAAGGTGTACAAAATTGTCAGATGAAAAGCAGTTGAGAAAATTCGTTTTTTGTGCTACTATTTGTATAACAGGAGGAACATATTACAACAGGAAGAAGGTTAGAGCATGATTATTGAAATAGATTTTAATAGTGATGAGGCTATCTATATACAGCTTCGTAATCAGATTGTTATGGGGATTGCGACAGAGGAGCTGCGAAGCGGAGAATCTCTTCCATCTGTTCGCCAGATGGCTGATCATCTGGGAGTGAATATGCATACGGTGAATAAAGCATATGGAATGCTCCGCCAGGAGGGATATCTGACGTTGGATCGCAGAAAAGGAGCAGTTGTCCGTGTACAGACGAGGGAAAAGAGCCAGGAAGTTGAAGCAATGAATCTGGAACTTCGGATGACGATCGCGCAGGCAATATGCAAAGAGATCTCAAAGGAAGAGATGCATCATATTATTAATGAATTATATGATGAGATTATGAATATTCAGGAGGACTAGCAATATGGGTTTACCATTTACCGTAACGGCTGAGTGTGCGATGGAGCATGCAAAGCTGGCAGTAGGAGAATTAGGACATGAGTATGTTGGGACAGAACATTTGCTGCTCGGTTTGATCTGGGCGAGGGAAGGCGTAGCCGCCCAGGTACTTAAGAATCATGGAGTAGAAGAGGATGATATCATTGCGCTTATCCATAAAGATGATGTGTTTGCGGATGATACGAAAGAGCCCGGTACTGATTTTACGCCGCGTATTATGTACATTTTAGAGAGAAGTGAACAATTGGCATTGAGATATGGATTTCAGGTGATTGGAACAGAACATATTTTATGCAGTTTATTATCGGATAAAGAATGTGTTGCTAATCAGATTTTAACGGAACTGGGAGTCCAGACAAATCAGATTTTTATAGACTGCCTGTTGGCTGCGGGATTAGATATGAGTTCTGCGAAAGCGGAATTGCAGGGGAAGGCAACTCAGAATGTACGACAAGCAGGAATTTTAGATCAGTATAGTACGGATCTGACGCAGATGGCGGAAGAAGGAAAGATAGATCCTGTAATTGGAAGGAAAAAAGAGACAGAACGCCTCATTCAGATTTTAAGCCGCAGAACAAAAAATAATCCATGCTTTGTCGGTGAACCTGGGGTTGGTAAGACAGCAGTGGTGGAAGGATTTGCACAGCTGTTAGCTGATAGGAATGTACCGGAACATATGAAAGGAAAACGATTGATAAGTCTGGACCTGTCCGGTGTGGTAGCGGGGTCAAAATACCGCGGAGAATTTGAAGAACGTATTAAAAAGATCATCAATGAAGTAAAGATGTCGGGAGATATGATTTTGTTTATCGATGAGATTCATACGATCATAGGTGCCGGAGGAGCTGAAGGGGCGATCGATGCATCAAATATTCTGAAACCTGCCCTTGCGCGCGGAGAGATTCAGCTGATCGGAGCGACAACAAGAGCAGAATATACAAAATATATCGAAAAAGATGCAGCATTGGAGAGACGTTTCCAGCCGATTGAAGTGGCGGAGCCTTCTCTGGAGGAGAGTATCGAAATTTTAAATGGACTGAAAAGTAGATATGAACAGCATCACCATATAGAGATTCCGGAAGAAAGCGTTGTGGCAGCAGTCCAATTATCCCAAAGGTATGTTCACGATCGGTATTTGCCGGATAAAGCCATTGATCTGATTGATGAAGCAGGATCAAGGAAGACAATGGGACTTCATATGAAACCGGAAGAACTAAAGGATTTAGAAACCAAACTGGGAAGAATGGCAGATTCCTTCGAACAGAAGCTGATTGATGGAGATATCATAGAAGCGAGAAAGCAGAAGCGAGAATTTGACGAACTGAATGATCACTACCAGAAGAAATTAGATGCATGGGAGAAAAAGGGACAGAGAAGTTTTATGACAGTGACGCCGGATGACATTGCGGAAGTCGTAATGATGTGGACGAACATTCCGGTCAAGCAGATGCAGGCAAGCGAGAAGAAACGACTGCGCAATATGGAAAAAATTCTGCATCAACGTGTGATCGGACAGGAGGAAGCGGTAAAAGCGGTTTCCAAAGCGGTAAAAAGGAACCGGATCGGTTTAAAATCTCCAAATCGTCCGATTGGATCTTTCTTATTCCTTGGACCGACCGGAGTTGGAAAGACGGAATTGTCAAAAGCGCTTGCAGAAGCAGTTTTTGGAAGTGAAGATGAAATCATTCGGGTAGATATGTCCGAATATATGGAAAAGCACAGCGTATCAAAGCTGATCGGTTCGCCACCGGGATATGTTGGATTTGAAGATGGAGGACAGCTCAGTGAAAAAGTCAGAAGAAAGCCATATTCAGTTATTTTATTTGATGAGATTGAAAAAGCCCATCCGGATGTATTCAATATTTTACTGCAGGTGTTGGATGATGGACATATTACCGATTCTCAGGGAAGAAAAGTTGATTTCAAAAATACGATCATCATTATGACATCAAATGCAGGGGCAAATCGCATTATTTCACCGAAAAGGCTGGGATTTGGAGTTTCTGATGACAGAGAGAAGGATCATGAACAGATGAAGCAGGCGGTGATGCAGGAAGTACGGCAGATGTTTAAACCGGAATTTTTAAACCGTATTGATGAGATTATGGTATTCCATTCTCTGACGAAAGCAGAAGTACGGGAAATTGCCAAGATCATGATGAAAGAATTAATCAGCCGCGTGCAGAACAATTTAGGAATTACATTGAGTGTTTCAAGATATGTCTATGATTATCTTGCAGAAAAAGGCTATGATGAAAAGTATGGTGCAAGACCTCTCCGCAGGGTCATTCAGACGGAGATCGAAGATGAACTGGCAGATCTGATCTTGAATGAGACGATTGCAGAGGGTTCCGATGTAACGCTTCGGAAAAAGGACAACAGGTTATTATTTTCTCAAAAGGAAAGGTAGCCTTAATAAAGAAAATACGTTATAATATTTATGACCAATATTTTTGGAAAATGCTTGACGATTTAGGAGGAAAAAAGCATGGCAGTAGTAAAAGATTTGATTACCGTTACCGATGATCACGCATTAAGTTTCGGAGATTATTCCCTTACAAAAAAGACGAAGAAAGCTGATTTCATGTTTGAAGGGGATCTGTATAAAGTAAAAACATACAATACGATCACAAAATTAGAAAAGAACGGAATGATGGTTTATGAGTCTGTTCCGGGTACTACCGTACATAATTTTTCAGCATCGGATGCTGTTGTGACATTTTGGGTAGAAGGACCGAATGATGCCCAGATTACACTGGAGTTAGAACCTGAAAAAGAATATAAAGTTTATGTTGATGATACAAATGTCGGAAGAATGAGGACAAATCTCGGTGGAAAGCTTAATATCAGTATTGAACTGAATCCGGATCAGTCCGTATCTGTAAAAATCGTAAAATTATAGGAGCAGGATAATGGCTAAGGCAAAGACAATTTATTTTTGTCAGGAATGCGGCTATGAATCTGCAAAGTGGATGGGACAGTGTCCCTCCTGCAAAACATGGAATACATTTGTAGAAGAACGGATAGAGACGTCGAATAAAAGAGGGGCTAAAGCTAGAAAAGCTTTAGCCTCTCCTACGAATATTATAGAGGTTTCCACAAAAGAAGAAGAGAGGATCCCTACGAATATTACAGAACTTGACAGGGTTTTGGGCGGCGGCATTGTCAAGGGATCGCTGTCTTTGGTCGGCGGGGATCCCGGAATCGGTAAGTCCACATTGCTTTTACAAGTGTGCCGTAATCTGGCAAATGCCGGAAGAAAGGTTTTATATGTTTCTGGAGAGGAATCCCTGCATCAGATTAAGATGCGTGCTTCCAGAATTGGAGAATTCAGCGGTGAATTGCTGCTTTTATGTGAGACGGATATGGACACGATTGCAGATGGAATTTTAAAGGCAAAGCCGGAATTTCTGGTCGTGGATTCTATTCAGACAATGTATTCGGATGCAGTTTCTTCTGCAGCCGGAAGTGTTTCTCAGGTTCGGGAAGTGACTTCAAGGCTTATGAGGATTGCGAAAGAGCATAATATAGCAATTTTTATTGTCGGACATGTTACAAAAGAAGGTGTGGTTGCCGGACCGAGGACGTTGGAACATATGGTTGACACGGTTCTTTATTTTGAAGGAGACAGACAGGCTGTATATCGTGTGCTGCGAAGTGTGAAAAATCGTTTTGGTTCGACGAATGAGATCGGAGTATTCGAGATGCGGCAGAACGGATTGACGGAGGTGGAAAATCCTTCGCAGATTATGCTGAATGGACGACCGCTTGATGCGCCGGGTTCCGTCGTGGTATGTTCTCTGGAAGGTACTCGACCGGTATTGATCGAGATACAGGCTCTGGTATCGCCGACGAATTTTAATATGCCGCGGAGAACGGCTGTCGGAATTGATTATAACCGTGTGAATCTATTAATGGCAGTGCTGGAAAAAAGAGTTGGTCTGCAATTAGGCGGATGCGATGCTTATGTCAATCTCGCCGGCGGCATGCGGCTCGGGGAACCGGCGATCGATCTTGGTATTATCCTGGCGATCGCATCCAGTTATAAGAATCAGGCATTGACAGCTGATACGATTATATTCGGTGAAGTCGGTCTCGTAGGAGAGATCCGAGGGGTTTCTCAGGCTGAACAAAGAATCATCGAAGCCGAAAAGATGGGCTTTCATACATGCATTATGCCGAAATCCGATATGCAGAATATGCGTATCAAAAGCGATATGAAGCTGATCGGTGTTGCGAATGTCAGAGAAGCATTGGATTATCTGTAAAAGCGATATCTTTTATGATATAATCAGATAATACATTTTAAAAAATACAGAAATGGAGATTAGATATGGTTCAGTCTTTAAATACAAAAGTAGATATCACTGAAAAGGCAACTTCTTTTCATGGACTTACAACTTATGGAAAAGTTATGATTGGGGATAGAGCATTTGAATTTTATAATGATAAAAATCTGAATGACTATATACAGATTCCATGGGAAGAAATCGATTATATTGCGGCGTCTGTTATGATGAAAGGAAAGAAGATACCGCGATTTGCGATTCATACGAAAAAGAACGGCAATTTTTCATTTGCTACTCAAAATACGAAAGCTGTTTTGCGTGCGGTGAATCAATATATACCGGATGATAAAATGCTGCGTTCTTTATCGTTTAAAGAAGTTTTAACGAGAAATGTCAAACGAAAGGTAAATCGCCTGAGAGGCAAAGAAAAATAATCAAGGAGGTAGCAAAATGGGACATATTTTAAAAATGAAGCCGGTATTTAAGGAGATGATCTGGGGAGGAAAAAAACTTCGCGATGTATATGGATATGAGATACCGAGCGACAAGACGGGGGAAGCGTGGACGATTTCCGCACATAAGAACGGAAACTGTACGATTGAAAATACCGAATACGCAGGTAAGACACTTGCGGAGTTATTCGAGGAACACAGAGAATTATTTGGAGACATTGAAGGCGATCAGTTCCCGTTATTGGTAAAATACATCGATGCGAATGATAATCTTTCCGTTCAGGTTCATCCGGATGATACTTACGCAGGAGAACATGAGAATTCTCTTGGCAAGACAGAATGCTGGTATGTACTGCAGGCAGATGAAGGCACCAAGATGGTTATGGGACATCATGCAAAGACGAAGGAAGAATTTGTGCGTGCGGTTGAGGAAGATGATTATGATCATCTGCTAAATTCATTTCCGATTCAGGAAGGAGATTTCTTTTATATTCCTTCCGGAACTCTGCATGCAATCTGCAGCGGATCTCTGATCTACGAAGCACAGCAGTCGTCGGATATTACTTATCGAGTATACGATTATCACCGCAAGGATAAAGATGGCAATGAAAGACAGCTGCATGTAAAGCAGTCGATTGATGTAACGAGGGTGCCTGCAGATGTCAGCCAGAATAAGGACTTTGTCTGTGAGAAGCTGGAAAATGGCAGTAAAACGGCATTGATCGAAAGTGAATTTTTTGCTGTTAACAAGTATGAGCTAAATGGAAAGAATGTAATTATTAACGACAAACCGTTCCAGTTAGTCAGTGTAATTGAAGGCAGCGGCATGATCGATACGATGGAAGTGAAAAAAGGAGATAATTTCGTCATCTGTTCTGACCAGAAAGAAACTGTTTTTGATGGAACGATGCAGGTGATGATCGCGACTCTTTAGCAATAAGATATGATGTCTTTGATAGAAAAGACGTGCTTTCCTATAAGGGGATACTTGAATTCAAAAACGGTTTATGTTAAGATTCCATATAAGTGACATGAAACGGGAGGATATAGATTCATGGAAGAAACCATTTCTAAAAATTTTATCGAACAGATTATTGATAATGATATTGCAGAGGGAAAATGCGTAAAAGTTGTTACTCGTTTTCCGCCGGAGCCAAATGGATATCTTCATATTGGACATGCAAAATCTATTTTATTAAATTATGGACTGGCGAAAAAATACAACGGTCAGTTTAACCTGCGATTTGATGACACGAATCCTACAAAGGAAAAAACAGAATTTGTAGAATCGATTTTGAAAGATGTAGAATGGCTTGGAGCTGATTATGGAAAAGAGTATTTTTATGCATCCGATTATTTTGATCAGATGTATGAATGTGCGATTAAGTTGATCAAAAAGGGAAAAGCATATGTATGTGATCTGACTCCGGATGAGATCCGTGAATATCGTGGAACGTTGACAGAACCGGGAAAGAACAGCCCATACAGAGAACGTTCTATTGAAGAAAATTTAGAACTGTTCCAGGCGATGAAGAATGGAGAATTTCCGGATGGAAGTAAAGTTCTTCGAGCTAAGATCGATATGACATCCGGCAACATCAATATGCGTGATCCGATTATTTATCGTATTGCCCGGATGCATCATCACAATACCGGCGATAAGTGGTGCATTTATCCGATGTATGATTTCGCGCATCCGATTGAGGATGCAATTGAAGGGGTTACACATTCCATCTGTACTTTGGAATTTGAAGATCATCGTCCATTGTATGATTGGGTTGTCAGAGAGTGCGAATTTGAAAACCCTCCAAAGCAGATTGAGTTTGCGAAACTGTATTTGACCAATGTCGTAACAGGTAAGCGTTATATTAAGAAGCTGGTAGAGGACGGAGTTGTGGATGGATGGGATGATCCACGCCTTGTATCTTTAAGTGCATTAAAGCGCCGTGGATTTACACCGAGTGCGATCAAGACATTTATGGAACAGGTTGGCGTGTCAAAAAGCCAGAGTTCGGTTGATTATGCGATGTTGGAGCACTTTTTACGGGATGATCTGAAAGTTACAAAACCTCGTATGTATGCAGTAACTGACCCGATTAAATTGATCATTACGAACTATCCGGAAGGTGAAGTTGAATATTTAGAAGCAACGAATAATGTGGAAAATCCTGATATGGGAACGAGACAGATGCCGTTTGGACGGGAGTTATATATCGAACGCGATGATTTTATGATCGATCCTCCGAGAAAGTATTTCCGTTTATATCCGGGAAATGAAGTTCGCCTTATGAATGCGTATTTTGTTAAATGCCATGATTACAAGACGGATGAAGACGGCAACGTAACAGAGGTCTACTGTACCTATGATCCGGAGACGAAGAGCGGTTCAGGCTTTACCGGAAGAAAAGTGAAAGGAACAATTCACTGGGTTTATGCTCCTTCAGCAGTTCCAGCAGAGGTTCGTTTATATGAGAATCTTGTAGATGAAGAAAAAGGCGTATACAATGAAGATGGAAGCATGAACTTGAATCCAAATTCATTAACTATATTAAAGAACTGTTATGTGGAGCCTGCATTAAAAGGTGCAAAACCATTAGATAGTTTCCAGTTTGTCCGCAATGGATATTTTAATGTCGATTCGAAGGATTCTACAGATGATCATTTGGTATTTAACCGGATCGTATCCCTTAAGAGTTCTTACAAACCGAAAAAGAAATAAAAGATAACAGGGTGCCCTGTCGTATGATCTAGATATATGACAGGGTATTTTTTCGTATTATAGAAGGAGGAATATTGAAATGAAAGTACAGGCAGAACGATTATCCCATTTTCAAACGGGGATTTTTGCTGCATTGGATGAAAAAAAGGATCAGTTATTGAAATCCGGTAAAAAGGTATATAATCTATCGATTGGAACTCCGGATTTTGAGCCGCCGGCACATGTTGTAGATGCGATGACAGAAGCGAGCCGCGACCCGAAAAATTACGTTTATTCTTTAAAAGATTTTCCGGAAACGTTAAAGGCTGTACAGCGCTATTACAAACGGCGTTTTGGCGTGGAAATTTCAACGGATGAGATCACATCGGTTCATGGAACTCAGGAAGGCATCGGACATATCGGAATGGCGCTTTTAAGTAAGGGTGATTATGCGTTGCTGCCAAATCCAGGATACCCGATTTTTGAAGCTGGAGCGTATCTCGGTGACGGTAATCTGTTTTTTTATTCATTAAAGGCTGAAAATGGATTTTTGCCAGATTTTGATGAGATACCGGAAGAAATTGCCCGTAAAGCTAAAATGATGGTGATTTCTTATCCATACAATCCGGTTTGTGCGGTTGCAGATGACACGGTATATAAAAGAGCAATTGCTTTTGCAAAAAAATATGATATTTTGATCATTCATGACAATGCATATTCGGATATTATTTACGATGGAAAAGAGGGAAAATCATTCTTATCTTATGAAGGCGCAAAGGATGTCGGTGTGGAATTCTTTTCCCTGTCAAAATCATTTAATGTGACAGGACTTCGGATTTCCTTCTTAGTTGGGAAAAAAGAAGTGATCGATTCATTAAAACTGCTGCGTTCTCAGATTGATTTTGGTATGCCGGTTATGATTCAAAAGGCGGCAGTTGCAGCACTTGACGGACCGCTCGACATGGTAAAAGAACAGTGCAGAGAATACGAAAAGAGGAGAGATGCATTGTGCGGCGGATTTCGTAAAATAGGTTGGAATGTACCTGACAGCCAGGGAACGATGTTTGTATGGGCACCGATTCCTGATAAATTCACTTCTTCGGAGGAATTCTGCATGGAATTAATGGAGCGTACGGGCGTAATCTGTACGCCGGGGATATCGTTTGGATCTCTTGGAGAAGGATATGTAAGATTTGCACTTGTTCTGCCGCCGGAAAAACTGAAGGAAGTTGTTCGGATTGTGGATGAAAGTGGGATTTTAAAAGGAAAGCTGTGATTTATAGAGCAAGAAGCCTTCTTTTCATGCGACTGGTGTGACAGAGTATCAGTACAACATAAGCAGTTCGTCTTCTACAAAGAGTCCACCCAAAACGCACTTCGTTTGAACGGTTGGGTGGACTTTTCTAATAGACGGAGCACACAATTTTTCCATGAACAGGCACAAATGCAAGCGAGCTTTCTTTACGCCTGTATTCATGGAAAGCATCCGGCAAAAGCCGTCTGCCTGTGCTCCTGTATGTAGGATCCGAACCGCAAGTTGTACAAATACTCTGCACAATGTCACATTCAAAGAAGCCTTCTTGCCATCCGTGACCAGGTTATAGTTTACAGAAAAACGCCTGTATCTCTTGTTAAATTGAAATACTTGCATATTCGTGCATATCAATCACCTTCGGATATTGGAAATTTAATCCTTCAATAGTTCCTCGGCAATTTTATCATCTGTGATCAAAACATTGATGAGACCATTTTTCAAAGCGATTTTTGTTGCTTCTATCTTATAGTCGTCATAGACGATACAGACTCTGGTTGGAATCTTCTTTAAATCTTCCAGAGAAAGCCCGATAATATGATCGTTAAAATCGCTTTCTATCGTATTACCGTTTCGGTCAAAGACGCGGCCTAGCGTTTCGCCGATACCGCCCTTTTTCTTTAAGTCTTGTAGGGTTTCTGCGACGCCATCTGACAGGCATCCGACAGCAGATTGTTCGCTTAAATCACCAATACTGAATAATGCGACCTGGCACTGCCTTGCTTTGTCCAGAGTTCGTGAGATCTCCGGTTCCTGAAGCAGGAGTTTTTTTAGTTCAGGATTTTGAACATACATCGGTGCAGGGAGGCTATAGTTAATTCCGCGGATCAATTCAGACAATTTAGAAGATAATAGACTTGAATAAGTCAGGCGGATAATATCGTATTCTTCTGCTGCAGGTGCATTTGTGCCTAAAAATGGAACGACCTGTACCCCTTTGATTTTTAAAGTCTTACCTAACTGTTCCTTTTCAAAGGCATCGATCAGCTGCTTCATCGTTCTGCCCCAAGTGAGACCGATGATCATATCATTTTTTAATACCCGTGCGAGATAACGGGCAGCTGTTTTGCAGACTTCATAGACAGGATCGTCTGCTGCGCTGGTCAATGCAATGCCCGCTTCCTGGATATTGTATGTTTGTTCGAGCTGTTTTTCAATCTCTACAGAAGAGGCAGAGGGGAAGTCCAGTACAATTTTAATATATCCTGCTTTTTTTGCATTCGAAAGTGCGCGGGAAATCGTTGTGCGGGAAACATTAAGTTTATCCGCAATGACTTCCTGGGAAAGCTCGTCATTATAATACATATCAGCAACTCTCATTAAAAAGCGTTCATCTTTTCGTTTCATATACAGTCCTTTCTATCATTTTTTACTTATCATAAGCTGAATTTTTTATGAAGTCAATGATTCTAATTGAACAACAAAAAAAATAATGTTATAATTCTACAGTAAATGTAAAATTTAAACTGAACAAAATACATTTTGTGGTTTTGCACGGCGGCAGATGGGAATTATCCATGATGGATTGCATTTGCTGTGTATGTTTGTGTAAATAAAAATATAAATGGAATGGAGATAATTAAAATGGGCAAATATTTTGGAACAGATGGTTTTCGAGGAGAGGCAAATGTAACATTGACAGTTGATCATGCATATAAAGTAGGACGTTTTCTTGGATGGTACTTCAGCCAGGATGGACATAGAGCACGTGTAGTTATTGGCAAGGATACGAGAAGAAGCAGTTATATGTTTGAATATGCATTAGTTTCCGGATTAACTGCATCCGGCGCAGATGTATATCTTCTTCATGTAACGACAACTCCTAGTGTATCTTATGTTGTTCGTTCAGAGGATTTTGATTTTGGTATTATGATTTCTGCAAGTCACAATCCATTTTATGATAATGGAATCAAAGTGATCAATGGAAGAGGTCATAAGATGGAAGCTGAAGTTGAAGAAAAGATAGAATCCTATATTGATGGAACTTTTGGTGAACTTCCTCTTGCGACAAGAGTGAATATTGGTGCTACAACGGATTATTCGATGGGACGGAATTTGTACATCGGCTATCTGATCTCACAGGCTACGCGTTCCTTTAAGCATATGAGAGTTGGACTGGATTGTGCGAATGGAAGCGCATATGCAATTGCAAAGAATGTATTTAATGCATTAGGGGCACATACGTATGTGATCAATGACTGGCCGGATGGTACGAATATTAACCGCAATGCCGGTTCTACTCACATTGAAGTACTGCAGAATTATGTAAAAGAAAATAAACTGGATGTTGGATTTGCTTTTGATGGAGATGCTGACCGCTGTATCGCTGTTGATGAAAAAGGAAATATTATCGATGGGGATTTGATCATGTATGCCTGCGGAACTTATATGAAGCAGCAGGGAAAATTAAATAAAAATACGATCGTAACGACAGTTATGTCAAATTTAGGACTTTATAAGGCATTAGATAAAGCTGGAATAGAGTATGAAAAGACGGCTGTTGGAGATAAATATGTAAATGAATGCATGGTTCAGAACCGTTACAGCCTCGGTGGAGAACAGTCCGGCCATATTATTTTCAGCAAGCATTCTACAACAGGAGATGGCGTTTTGACATCGATCAAGATTATGGAAGCCATGATTGAACAGAAGCAGCCACTGAGCAAGTTGGTGGAGCCGGTAACGATCTATCCGCAGATGTTAGAAAATGTAAGAGTCAAAGATAAAGCAGCAGCGCAGGAAGATCCGGATGTGATCGCAGCAGTGAAAGCAGTGGAAGAATCACTTGGTGATGACGGAAGAATTTTGGTGCGTCAGAGCGGCACGGAACCGCTTGTTCGTGTTATGGTGGAAGCTGAGACAGATGAGATCTGCAAGAAATACGTACAGCAGGTAGTAGACGTCTTAGTTGCGAATGGACATCTTGCAGAATAAGACAGAAATTCTTTTATTGAATAGGAAGTTTGAGGCGGTCTTGTTCGCCTTGTTGTCCTATGTCAGATAGGAGCATAGACAAATGTCGAAATTATATGCAGACATTATTATAAATATATCACATGAGGCACTTGATAAGGTATTTCAATATGAAGTGCCTTTTGTGTTGCGCGAAAAAATAGAGCCTGGGATGCAGGTCATCGTTCCGTTTGGGCGCGGTAATAAAGAACAGATGGGATATGTTATCCGTCTGTCACAAAAAGCGGATTATGATGAGATGCGCATAAAGCCGATTTTGCGAATTTCTGAAAAAGGGGTATCGATTGAAAGTAAGATGATACGACTTGCGTATTGGATTCGGGAACAATACGGTTCGACGATGATTCAAGCACTTCGTACAGTACTGCCTTCTTCCAGTAAAGTAGAACGCAAACTGCAGAAAACGATATGGCTGACAGATTCAGAGGATGGACTCTCTTTTTTAGAAAAAGCGAAAAAGAAGCATCGAAAAGCACAGGTGCGTCTGTTGGAGGAGCTTCTGAAGCATTCTCCATTATCCTGGGAACTCGTTACACGGCAGTTAAAAATTCCCCGTTCTACGCTGGAGAGATTAGAAGAACAGAAGATTATTAGGATTGAAACGAAACATCGATATCGTAATCCGATTTCTTTTACGGAGGAGATGAAGCCTCCAAAGCAGTTAAATGAAGAACAGCAAAAGATTGCGGACGAATTTAAAAGTGATTTTGTTCAAAATATCCATAAGACGTATCTGCTTCATGGAGTAACCGGAAGTGGTAAGACAGAAGTATATATGGCTGCAATCGATACTGTGTTGGAACAGGGGAGACAGGCGATCGTGCTGATTCCGGAAATTGCTTTGACATACCAGACGGTAAAGAGATTTTATCAGAGATTTGGTGATCGGATCTCGATCATGAATTCTAAGTTATCTCAGGGAGAACGCTACGATCAGATGCTTCGGGCACAAAATGGGGAAATCGACATTATGATCGGACCGCGGTCGGCGTTATTTACGCCATTTCAAAATCTGGGGTTGATTGTCATAGATGAAGAGCATGAAAGCAGCTATAAAAGTGAGAGTGTACCGAAGTATCATGCGAGAGAAACAGCGATCGCCCGTGCATCGATGGAACAGGCTTCGGTCATTCTGGGTTCCGCAACTCCGAGCATTGAATCTTATCAGAAAGCAATCAGCGGAACTTATCGTTTATGGAGATTGAATTATCGCGCGAATTTGGGAAGTGCCATGGCGAATGTATACGTAGAAGATCTGCGGGAAGAGTTAAAGTGTGGCAATCGAAGTTTATTCAGTCGAAGATTAAAAGCGATGATCGATGACCGATTAAAAAGGGGCCAGCAGATTATGCTCTTCTTAAATCGCCGGGGATATGCAGGGTTTGTATCGTGTAGAAGCTGCGGTCATGTTTTAAAATGTCCACATTGTGATGTTTCGATGACAGCTCACCGTGGAGGAAAGCTGGTATGTCATTATTGCGGACATCAGATTCCAATGCCGAAAAACTGTCCAAAGTGCGGAAGTCTGTATATCGGTGCGTTTGGAATTGGTACCCAGAAAGTGGAAAACTTGGTTCAAAAAGAATTCCCTGGTGTAAGAACTCTGCGTATGGATATGGATACAACGAGAAAAAAACACAGCTACGAAGAAATCTTGTCTGCATTTTCGAATGGTGAGGCAGATATTCTGATTGGAACGCAGATGATCGTGAAAGGACATGATTTTGCGAATACAACATTGGTTGGCATTCTGGCTGCGGATATGTCATTATATGCGAATGATTTTCGTGCAAGTGAGCGGACATTTCAGCTGCTTACACAAGCAGCAGGGCGTGCAGGACGTGGAAATCTTCCCGGAGATGTCGTGATACAAACATATAATCCGGAGCATTATAGTATTGTAGCAGCAGCAAAGCAGGATTATCAATTATTCTTCGAACAGGAAATTGCCTATCGGGAGGTTCTGATGTATCCGCCGATGTGCCAGATGATGGTTATCTTCATCGGCTGCAAAGAATTGGACATTGGAGAAGCTGCCGCCAATATGATCGGAAAAGAGATAAAAAGTTATTTTCAATCTATGGAAGAACTTTCGATGCATGGACCGAGTCAGGCAGCGATTACAAAGATCAAAGATACGTATCGTTATGTTATTTATTTAAAACACAAGGAATATCATGCGTTGATTATCGTGAAAAATCATTTGGAAAAATATATGGAAGATAAAAAAATATTCGAGAAAGCCCAGGTGACATTTGACTTTAACCCTATGATTGGATATTAATTTGTGTTATTATATACTAGAACATGTCTGAAAAAATATTATAAAATATACGCAAAGATAACAATATATCATTAGAATGGAAGGAAATTAGAATGGCAATTAGAAATATTCGGGTAATGGGCGATGATATTTTAAGGAAGACATCGAAGCCTGTAAAAAAAGTAACAGAAAGAACGAAGACCATGATTGAGGATATGCTTGAAACGATGTATGAAACTCAGGGAGTTGGACTTGCTGCTCCTCAGATCGGAGTTTTAAAAAGAATCGTTGTGATCGATGTTGGAGAAGGACCGTATATTCTGATCAATCCGGTCATTACAGAAAAGTCAGGCGAACAGACAGGAGATGAAGGCTGTTTAAGTATTCCAAATAAAATTGCGGAAGTGACAAGACCGGATCATGTAATCTGTGAAGCATTGGATGAGGATTTACAACCATTTACGGTAGAAGCGGAAGGACTATTTGCGAGAGCAATCTGTCATGAATGTGATCATCTGGATGGGATCTTATATCCGGATGTAGCAAATGGACCATTAGTGGATCTTGCAGATTTGCAAGAAGAAGAGGAAGAAGAACAGGAGTAGGATACTATGCGTGTTGTTTTTATGGGGACACCGGACTTTGCAGTTCCAACGCTCCAGGCGATGATCGATCATCATGACGTAATTGCAGTTGTAACTCAGCCGGATAAGCCAAAAGGAAGGGGAAAGGCACTTGCATTTCCTCCTGTAAAAGAAAAAGCATTAGAATATCAGATTCCGGTATATCAGCCGGTAAGAGCCAGAGATCCGGAATTTGTCGATTTATTAAAAAAAATGAATCCAGATGTTATCGTTGTAGTAGCATTTGGACAGATTTTGCCAAAATCGATTTTGGAGATTCCGAAGTATGGTTGTATTAACGGACATGCATCCTTGTTGCCGATGTACCGCGGTGCCGGTCCGATTCAGTGGGTTGTTATTAACGGGGAAAAAGAAACCGGTATTACAACAATGCGTATGGATGAAGGACTTGATACCGGAGATATGATCGAAACAGCCGTTGTCCCGATCGATCCAAAAGAGACCGGTGGAAGTTTGTTTGATAAATTAATGAAAGTTGGCGGACAGTTAATGGTTTCTACGTTGGAGAAACTTGAGAACGGCACTGCTGTCTTTACTCCTCAGGGAGATGGGGAGACTTGCTATGCTCCAATGCTCAATAAAAAGATGGGAAACATTGATTTTTCAAAATCTGCTAAAGAGATCGAGTGTCTGATCCGGGGACTAAATCCATGGCCGAGCGCTTATACAAAGCTTCATGGGAAAAGCCTGAAGATCTGGGATGCAGATGTAGTAGAGTATGTATCTGATGCTGAACCTGGTACGATCCTTGAGATCAATAAAGATACGATAATCGTTCAGACAGGGGATATGGCTTTGGCATTGAATGAGATTCAGCTAGCCGGTAAAAAAAGGATGAATGTATCTGCATTTTTACTCGGATATAGAATAGAGGCAGGAGAGAAGTTAGGAGAATAAGATGAGTCAGATAAGAGAACTTGCAATGGATATTCTCGTGGATATTGATAAGAAGAAAGGGCTCAGTCATCTTGTGCTGGGGGATACTCTTCGGAATTATCAATACCTGGAAAAGAAAGACCGTGCTTTTCTGACAAGAATTTGCCAGGGTACGATTGAATATCAGATTCAGCTGGACTATATCATCAATCAGTTCTCAAAGGTGAAAGTGAATAAATGCAAACCGGTTATCCGTGCAATTCTTCGAATGAGCGTTTATCAATTCTTATATATGGATCATGTACCGGATTCCGCGGTGTGCAATGAAGCTGTCAAATTGGCAAAGAAACGCGGATTTCGCAATTTGACGGGATTTGTTAATGGCGTGCTTCGCAATATTGCCCGTAATATGGATCGGATCGTTTATCCTGATCTGGAAAAAGAACCGGTAAAAGCATTGTCAGTAAAATATTCGATGCCGGAATGGCTGATACGGTATTGGATTCGGGATTATGATCTGGAAACTGTTGAAAAGATCCTGGCGAGCTTTTTAGAAGTATCGCCGGTCACGATCCGCGTGCAGCTTTCTAATGGCACAAAAGAGGATCTGGCCGATTGTTTGGAACGAGAGCGGATACGAGTATGTTCCGGCAGTTTTATGCCGGAGGCATTAAAAATATCCGATTTTGATCACTTGGACAGCATTTCTGCTTTTCAGGAGGGAAAGTTTCAGGTTCAGGATGAAAGTTCCATGTTGGTAGGAAGAATTGCTGATCCAAAGGAGAACATGACAGTTCTGGATGTATGCAGCGCTCCGGGAGGAAAGAGTCTTCATATTGCCGATCTGCTGCATGATACAGGGAAAGTGATCGCAAGAGATCTGACAGAATACAAAACAGATTTGATCATAGAAAATAAAGAACGGTTATTGAGTGATAATGTGGAAGTTCAGATTGCAGATGCATTAGAGCTCGATGAATCGATGATAGGAAAAGCAGATATTGTGATTGCAGATTTACCGTGTTCCGGACTTGGAATCATCGGTAAAAAGCATGATATAAAATACAATATAACAGCGGAACAGATCCGGGAGCTTTCAAAGCTTCAGAGAAAGATACTGGAAGTTGTTGTAAATTATTTAAAACCAGAAGGAATTCTTATGTACAGCACATGTACAGTCAGTAAGGAAGAGAATATTGACAATGTGCAGTGGATGAAGGAACATTTAGGATTGGAACCCGTCCCGTTCGGAACACTTATGCCTGTGGGATTGCCGATAGAAACTGCAAGAGACGGATATATCCAGCTCCTTCCGGGTATTCATCCGTGTGATGGATTTTTCATTGCAAAAATGAAAAAGATACATTGATACATAATGAATGATAAGGAGAAACCGATGCCAGACATAAAATCTATGACGCTGAAAGAATTAGAACAGTATATGGAAGAGATTGGAGAAAAAAAGTTTCGTGCAAAACAGCTTTATGAATGGATGCATAAGAAACTTGTCAGAGATCTTGATGAGATGTCGAATCTTCCAAAAGCTCTAAAACAGAAGATCAGAGAGGATGCCGGCATGCTTTCAGTCAGGGAAGTAAAACGATTTACTTCAAAAATAGACGGGACTGCAAAGTTTTTATTTGAATTATATGATGGCAGTATTATTGAAACTGTTTTAATGAAATATAAACACGGTAATTCTGTATGCATTTCCTCTCAGGCGGGATGTCGGATGGGATGTCGGTTCTGTGCATCGACGATTGGAGGTCTGACGAGATCTTTAGAGCCTTCTGAGATGCTGGATCAGATTTATCATATACAGCATGCGACAGGAGAACGGGTATCCAATGTTGTAGTTATGGGTACCGGGGAACCGTTTGATAATTTTGAGCATTTGCTGCGTTTTTTAGAATTGCTGACAAATGAGCAGGGATTGAATATCAGTCAGCGGAATGTGACGGTTTCTACCTGTGGAATTGTGCCAAAGATCTATGAACTGGCCGACAAAAAATTACAGATTACATTGGCAATTTCTCTTCATTCTCCGAATGATGAGATGCGGAGAGAACTGATGCCAATTGCGAACAAATATTCTATCCAGGAGATTATAGATGCCTGTGACGCTTATGTTGCTGCAACAAACAGGCGGATTACATTTGAGTATAGTCTGGTAAGAGGGGTCAATGACCGGCCGGAACATGCGAAAATGCTGATTCATCTCTTAAAAGGCAGATTGTGTCATGTGAATTTGATTCCGGTAAATCCGATTGATGAAAGAGACTATGAGCAGTCAACGAAAGAATCGATCTATGAATTTCAACATTTACTGGAGAAAAATCATATTCGTGCAACTGTCCGGCGGGAGATGGGGAGAGATATTAATGCGGCTTGTGGGCAGCTTAGAAAAAGTTATGTAGAAAACAGGGAGGGGTAATATGCAATCCTATGGAAAAAGTGATATTGGATGTGTTCGAACGGAAAATCAGGATATGATTTTCTGTACAGACCAGCCAATTGGCATGTTAAAGAATTTATATATTGTCGCGGATGGTATGGGAGGACACAATGCAGGTGCATATGCATCCCGCTATGTTACGGATAAACTGGTTGAACACGCGAGAAAATCAACAGGATGGGATGTTGTTGCGTTTTTAACCAATGTATTAAAACAATTGAATTATGATCTTTTGGAAAAAGGAAAAAAAGAGGCGGAATATGCCGGGATGGGAACAACGACCGTTGCGGCTTCCGAAAAAGATGGAATTTTATATGTTGTGAATGTAGGGGACAGCCGTCTGTATCTGATCAGAAACCAAGAGGTGAAACAGATTACGGTTGATCATTCCTATGTGCAGGAATTGATTACTGCAGGAGTTATTAAAAAAGAAGAAGGAAAAAATCATCCAAATAAAAATGTGATTACGCGTGCAGTTGGTGCACCGCAGTCGTTGGAAGTTGATCATTTTATACTGCCATTAGAAGAACAGGATTATGTCTTGTTATGTTCTGATGGTTTACATGGCATGCTCAGTGATGGGGAAATCAAAGAGATTGTGCTGGATGAAACGAAAAATCTGGAAGAGAAAACAAATTTATTAATAGATAGAGCGAAGAAAAAAGGCGGCAAGGATAATATTGCAGTTATCCTTATAAGGAAGGAAAGCCGAGGTGAAAAACAATGTTAAATGCGGGAACCCGATTAAGTGACCGTTATGAAATTATAAAGCAGATCGGCGCTGGTGGCATGGCAGATGTCTATATGGCAAAGGACATCAGACTCGGTCGTTTTGTTGCAATTAAAGTTTTAAAATCTGAATTTAGTTCTGATGAGAATTTTCTAAGGAAATTTAATATAGAAGCCCAGGCAGTAGCAGGGCTAATCCATCCTAATATTATTAATGTTTATGATGTAGGCGTGCAGGGTGATATTCATTACATTGTGATGGAGCTTGGAGATGGAATTACACTAAAAGAACATATTCGAAATGAAAAGAAGTTATCTGCGAAGGAAGCAGTTGATTTTTCCATACAGATCGCAGAAGCCATAAGCTGTGCTCATGAACATAAAATTATCCATCGGGATATTAAACCGCAGAATATTCTTGTTTCCAGTTATGGAACCATTAAGGTGACAGACTTTGGAATTGCCAAAGCGGCGAATTCGAATACGACGACAGCAACAGCGATCGGTTCGGTACATTATTTATCACCGGAGCAGGCGCGCGGCGGTTTTTCGGATGAACGAAGCGATATTTATTCATTGGGAATCACGATGTATGAAATGGTAACAGGCAGAGTTCCGTTTGATCATGAAAATGGTGTAACCATTGCGCTGATGCATTTACAGAATGATGTCATTCCGCCGAAGGAGATCAATGAGCAGATTCCGACAAGCCTTGAGAAAATCATTTTAAAATGCCTGGCAAAGAAACCTGAGGAACGCTATCAAAATGCACAGGAACTTGTGAGCGATTTAAAGATGGTATTTGATGATCCGGATGGAGATTATGTCGTTTTGCCCGTTTTTGTTGATGATTCTCCGACGATGATGATCGGCGAGCAGGATATTAATCATATCAAGTCAGAGATAGCAGACCGTTCGGAGGACGGCGATGAAGAGGAAGCAGAAACAGAAGGTATGGTCGACGGAGAGGATGACGACGAGGAAGATGAGAAAATTGGCAGCGATAAGATGGAAAAGCTGATCATGATACTCGCAATTGTTGTTGCGGTCATTATTGCCATCGGTATTTTCTCGTTTGTCGGAAAAGCAACCGGATTATTTAAAATTTCGAATACAACTATAACGACAGAGAAGACAACAACGACTGCTGCCGAATCGGAAACGTATAAAACGGCAATTGTTCCTAATGTTTTTAAACTGACTGCAGAAGCCGCAGAAGAAAAGCTGGAAGCAGAAGGGTTGAAGAGCAAGGTTTCTTATGAAGAAAGCGACCTGGTAGAACTCGGGTGTGTGATCCGTCAGAGCATCGAAGAAGGACGTGAAGTCGAAGAAGGTACCACCGTGGAAATTACAGTTAATTCCGGTGAGGTGAGGAAGACAGTTCCAGATGTCAGAGGAGAAAGTCAGGCATCTGCTGTGAAAACTTTAAGAAATATTCCGTTTAAAGTTTCGGTTAAAGAAAAATACAGCAATGATGTAGCATCTGGATATGTTATCTCGCAAAGTCCGGGTGCCGGATCAAGGGCAGCGAAGAATTCAACGATTACGATTACGGTAAGTAAAGGAAGCAGCAAGGTTAAGGTACCAAGTCTGACAAACTATACACAATCTGAAGCATCGAAACAATTAAGTAATATGGGATTAGCGTTAGGGAATGTAACAAAAGAATACAGCAGCTCTGTGCGTAAAGGTTATGTGATCAGACAGGGGATTTCTGCCGGGACAAGCGTGAGCAAGGGAACAGCGGTCAGCGTTGTCATCAGTCTCGGGCCACAGCCGACGGAGGCAACAACGGAGGAAGTAACGGAGGAACCTGTTGAAGAAGGTGAAAACGAATAATATGCAGGGAAAAATTATAAAAGGAATTGCAGGATTTTATTATGTCCATGTGCAGGATCATGGAATTTACGAATGCAAGGCAAAAGGTGTGTTCCGCAGTAAAAAGATCAAACCGTTAGTTGGGGATGATGTGGAAATGACCGTGCTCGATAACGAAGAGATGACGGGGAACATTACCCGGATATGTCCACGGAAAAATGAACTGATCCGACCTGCCGTTGCAAATATCGATCAGGCGCTTCTGGTATTCGCAATGAAAGATCCGAAACCGAATTTCAATCTTCTTGACCGGTTTTTAATGATGATGCTAAAGCAGGAAGTTCCTACGATCATCTGCTTTAATAAAAAAGATATCACAACGGATGAAGAGCAGAGGAAACTTTCGGAAATCTATGAACGTTGCGGATGCGAGGTCGTATTTACGAGTACCTATACGGAAGAAGGACTCCAATTTATTGAACAGCTGATTCAGGGAAAGACGACGGCCCTTGCTGGACCTTCGGGCGTCGGGAAATCGTCGCTTCTAAACTGTCTTCAGCCAAAGGCTGCGATGGAAACCGGCAATATCAGCGAGAAGATCCGGCGGGGAAAGCATACGACGAGACATTCCGAACTGATCTATGTGAAAGATCATACATATGTGATGGATACACCGGGCTTTAGTTCGCTGTTTACGCATATGTTTGAAAAAGAAGATATCAAAGATTATTTTTATGAATTTCGCGAATACGAGGATTTCTGTCGTTTTCAGGGCTGTATGCATATCAATGAGCCGGATTGTGCGGTCAAAGAGGCGGTAGAAGAAGGCAGGATCAGCCGGAGCCGATATGAAAATTATAAAATTATCTATGAAGAAGTAAAACAAAGAAAGAAAAAGTGGTAATATGCATATTTTGGTTATTACAGGTGGAGGGCTTGACATGCCCTTCACCCGTTCTTATTTAAAATCTCATACATTTGACTGGATTATCGCTGCGGATAAAGGGGTAAAATATGCGGTCGAATTAAATCTGACTCCAGATCTGATTCTCGGAGATTTTGATTCCCTCGACCTGGATATACAAAAAAGGATGAGGTCATGGAAGATTCCGATCCGGACATTCCCACCGGAAAAAGACTATACGGATACGCATTTGGCAATGGAAGAGGCGATTGCGATCGGAGCGGATGAAATTACATTTTTGGGAGCTACTGGAACGAGACTCGATCATACCTGGGCGAATATCGGTCTTTTGCAAAATGCGATGAAAAGGGGCATTCGTGCATGGATCGTGGATAAGCACAACCGGATTTCTATGTGGGATCATAACCGGGTACTGAAAAAAAATGAAGCGTTTGGAGATTACATTTCTCTGATTCCTTATACGGAAAAAGTGACCGGAATTACGTTAGAGGGATTTTATTATCCGCTTTGCGATGCGGAGCTGACGCTCGGAATCAGTCTTGGAATTTCAAATGAACTCGTCGATGATATTGGAATCATAAAGATACAGTCGGGTGACTTAATCGTAATAGAATCGAGGGACTAGGACGTCTTTTTTGTTCTACAGCTTGATTAATCAGGAGATTTGTGCTAGATTCAAAGATAAGTATGATCTGGAAGGAGAAAAAGGTTATGGCGAACGTAATTACAGATGAAACAATCGATTATGTCGGAATTCTTGCAAAACTGGAACTCTCAGATGAAGAGAAAGAACAGGCAAAAAAGGATATGGCGAATATGCTGGACTATATTGATATGTTAAATGAATTGGATACAGACGGGGTAGAACCGATGTCACACGTATTTCCGGTACACAATGTATTTCGTGAAGATGTCGTTGTGAATGGAGATACCCGGGATAAAATATTAAAAAATGCACCGGAAAAGAAAGATGGTTCTTTTATGGTGCCAAAAACAGTAGATTAGGAGGGCACTTACGATGAGTCTTTTAAATATAACAGCGGTCGAACTCGGCAGAAAGATTAAAGCCGGGGAAGTAACGGTTGCTCAGGCATGTAAAGCTGCCTTGGAACAAATAAAAGCAACAGAAAAAGAATTAAACTGTTATGTAAGAGTTTTGGACGAAGATGTGATCATGGAGCGTGCGGCACAAGTCCAGGCACAGATCGACGCAGGAGAGCTGACAGGACCTCTGGCGGGCGTGCCGGTTGCAATTAAAGATAATATGTGCACGGAAGGCATTACGACGACATGCAGTTCTAAAATTTTATATAATTTTAATCCGACATTCAGCTCAGAAGCCGTCGTGAATCTGGAAAAGGCAGGAGCTGTGATCTTAGGGAAGACAAATATGGATGAGTTTGCAATGGGAAGTACAACAGAAACTTCTTATTTTGGTGAAACAAAGAATCCGTGGAATACAGAGCATGTACCGGGTGGTTCATCTGGTGGATCAGCAGCAGCGGTTGCATCCGGGGAATGTTTTTATGCGCTTGGCTCCGATACAGGCGGGTCAATTCGACAGCCAGCATCTTTCTGCGGAATCGTCGGTATGAAACCAACTTATGGAACGGTATCCCGTTATGGTTTGATTGCCTATGGTTCTTCTCTGGATCAGATTGGACCTATGACAAAAGATGTGTCGGACTGTGCAGCTGTATTAGAGACGATTGCTTCTCATGATTCCAAGGATTCGACATCTTTTCAGAGGGAAGATTATGATTTTACCTCTGCATTGATTGACGATGTAAACGGTTTGAAAATCGGAATTCCAAAAGATTATTTTGGCGACGGACTGGATCCGGAAGTCAGGGATGCGGTCTTAAATGCAGTGAAAGTATTAGAAGAAAAGGGAGCAGTTGTGGAAGAATTCGATCTTACGATGGTGCCTTATGCGATTCCAGCGTATTATGTCATCGCATCAGCAGAAGCAAGTTCCAACTTATCCCGTTTCGACGGTGTCAAATACGGTTACCGCTCGGAAGATTTTAACGGACTTCACAATATGTATAAAAAGACGCGCTCGGAAGGATTTGGCGCGGAAGTAAAACGCCGTATTATGCTCGGTTCGTTTGTGTTAAGTTCTGGATATTATGATGCCTATTATTTGAAAGCATTGCGAACAAAGGCATTGATCAAACAGGAGTTTGACAAAGCTTTTGAAAAATACGATATTATTATTGGACCGGCCGCACCGACGACGGCACCGAAACTCGGTGACAGCTTAAGTGATCCTTTGAAAATGTATTTGGGCGATATTTATACGATTTCGGTGAACCTTGCCGGCCTTCCGGGTATCTCTGTACCATGTGGACGGGATAAAAAAGGACTTCCGATCGGTATTCAGATGCTTGCGGACTGCTTTAAAGAAAAAACATTGATTCGTGCGGCTTATTCTTATGAGCAGGCAAGAGGTGCATTTGATGTCTGCCCTGCACAGAAAGGAGTGAACTAAGATGGCAAAACATTACGAAACCGTCATTGGACTCGAAGTTCACGTAGAATTGGCGACAAAGACAAAGATTTTCTGCTCCTGCAGTACGGAATTCGGCGGAGCACCGAATACACATACGTGTCCGGTATGCACGGGCATGCCGGGATCGCTTCCGGTGTTGAATAAACAGGTTGTAGAATATGCAATGGCAGTCGGCCTTGCAACAAACTGTACGATTACACAAAATTGTAAATTTGACCGGAAAAATTATTTTTATCCGGATAATCCGCAAAATTATCAGATTTCGCAGCTCTATCTGCCAATCTGCTGTAATGGACATGTGGATATTGAAGTGGACGGTAAGGAAAAGGCAGTTCGTATTCATGAGATCCATATGGAAGAAGATGCGGGCAAATTAATTCACGATCCGGTTACCGATTGTTCATTAGTTGATTTTAACCGTTCCGGTGTGCCTTTGATCGAGATCGTATCCGAACCGGATATGCGTTCCGCAGATGAAGTAATCGCATATCTTGAAAAACTCCGACTGATCATTCAGTATCTTGGAGCATCTGACTGTAAATTACAGGAAGGTTCGATGCGTGCAGATGTGAACTTATCCGTTCGCGAATATGGTTCCAAAGAATTTGGCACGAGAACGGAGATGAAGAACTTAAATTCATTTAAAGCCATTGCCAGAGCAATTGAGGGCGAGACGGAACGCCAGATCGATTTGTTAGAAGACGGTAAACAGGTGATTCAGGAGACAAGACGATGGGATGATGACGAGGAATATTCTTATCCGATGCGTTCTAAAGAAGATGCACAGGATTATCGTTATTTTCCGGATCCAGACTTAGTGCCAGTTATCATTAGCGATGAATGGTTAAATGAAGTCAAATCTCGTCAGCCAGAGCTGCGCGATGATAAGATGATCCGTTATGAAGAAGAGTTCGGACTTCCGGAATATGATATTGAGATTTTGACAGGAACAAAGCATCTGGCTGATTTATTTGAAACAACGAATGAAATCGTTCAGAAACCAAAAGAAGTGTCCAACTGGCTGATGGGTGAGACGATGCGTCTTGTCAAAGAGCAGGATATGGACATTGAGGATATCTCCTTCTCACCAGAGCATCTTGCTACTCTAATTCAGATGATCGATAAGGGAGAGATTAACCGCAAGGTCGGCAAGCAGGTGTTTGAAGAGATCTTTAAAGAGGACATTGAACCGGCTGCTTATGTCGAAAAGCATGGTCTGAAGTCTATGAACGATGAAGGAGCTCTTCGTACAACTATTGAAGAAATTGTTGCAAACAATCCGAAGTCAGTGGAAGATTACAATGCTGGTAAAAAGAAAGCTATCGGGTTCCTGGTTGGACAGACGATGCGTGCGACGAAAGGAAAAGCGGATCCTGGTATGGTGAATAAGATTTTGAAAGAGATTTTGGATCAGTAATCAGGGACTGGAAAAGATAATATTGAGTTTTTATAATAAAAGAAATCTCATGGAATGCTTTTAAGAAATGAAAGTGTTTCATGAGATTTTTTATTTAAAAGTATTATCATCAGGAAAATGCTCGGCAATGTCTTCTAATCTGCAATCTAAAATATTGCATAATCGGTCTAAAGTATTGGTGCTGACAGATTGATTATGAGAGAGCCTAAATAACTGAGATTTACTAATATTGTAATATGTATGAAGCCTGTATTTGGTTATTCCTTTTTCTTTTGCAGTCTGCCATAACTTATCATATTTAATCATAAACATTCCTCATTTACTATAATGTATTATCCATATTTATTATTCATTATTGCAAGGAATATTCATAAAAGTTAGGTTCCAATATCGGAACTCTTTTTTGTTGAATTAATAAGATTTATATATTATAATAAAAAAAAGGTTCCGTAATAGGAACCTGTAATAAAAGAAAGAGAGAGGAAAAGTAATGGGACCGAGAACGAGAAAAAGATCATTGGATGGTAGACAGATTGAAAACAAGGCAAGTGATCATGAGAAGAGAATGGGGGAATTACAGGGATTAGGTGAAAAGTTCGAAGAAGATAAAAAAGACTGGGAAGAAAAATATAAAGAAATAGAATCTGATGATAGTATGGATCGAAGCGAAAAGTTAATACAATTAAGACTTTTGAAAGCTGAAATAGAAACTGTACAGAAGGAATATGAAGTTCAAGTTGCTGAGTTGCAAGAGGAGGAAATAGAGGAATACCAGGCAAATATTGCTGAAATGGAAGATTTGATACAAGAATTAAATGAGCAGGCGGATAGTTTGAGTCAACTAAAAAGTAAAAGCGGTGTGGCAGATAGCCAGGCAGCTGCAGATAAAGCCAGAGATAGAGCGAAAGAATATGAAGATTGGGCTGTTTCAAAACATGAACGTCGTAACAGTGTAGTTGAAGAATTTGAAACACAGCGTGAATCTGTTGCAAATACTAATTTATAGGTAGATAATGACGTATTTAAGAACTAAACTTTCTCGTAAGAAATTATCAGATATGATTTTTGGCTAAAGAACAGAAAAGTCCATTAAAAGCT
>JAUNOI010000100.1 GCA_030531165.1 Lachnospiraceae bacterium | reverse complement strand
AGCAACAAAAAATGCCGTAATTATGCGGCTTATGGCGTTTTGCAAACGCCTATATGCAAGAAATAATGAAAGGAAGTAGAAAAAAGATGAAAAATAAAAAACGGATCAGTAAGTTTCTATCTGTATTTCTGTCATTGGCATTTGTGCTGACGATGATTCCATCATCTGCATTTACAGTCAAAGCTGCAGAGGGAGACAGCAGCAATAGCGGTGTTGTGGTTGATAAAACAGCAACATTGGAAGAGGACGGAACTTATACGATTAACTTAAGTGCTTATGCAACGGGAACAACCACTACTATTACAGAAAAAAGTGGAACACCATTAGACATCGTATTAGTGATTGACCAGTCTGGCTCTATGGCTTACAACGATGATGGGAGGAGTACAAATACGCAAAGCAATCGTCGTATGGAAAAATTAAAAGATGCGGTAAATAGTTTTGTAGGTAATATTTCTTCTAATGCTAAGGAATACGATGCAGATCACCGTATTGCGATTGCCGGTTATGCATCTAATAGAAATGCTGGACAATCCGGAAATATTGCCGGAATAGGATATAATGGAAGCGGCAATTATTGGATAAATACTGGTTTGTACGTAAATGGAAGTTTTAAAAACTATGCTGGAAACAGTAATACATCATCTTTGACAGCACAAGACTATAAAAATGCTTTGGTTTCTGTCAATGATGCCAATGGAAATGTAACATCTTCTATTACAACAGCGGTGAATAGTTTTAAAGCCAGTGGTGGTACCTATACAGAATATGGTATGACAATGGCAAAGAACGTATTTGATAACAATCCAATCGAACAGGGATCTAATCGAAAACGTATTGTTGTATTATTTACAGATGGTGAAACGAATAGCGATATTAATACTGTTTTAAATTCAGCAAATACATTAAAAGGAAATAATTATGACGCTACGATTTACAGTGTTGGATTTGGATCTAGCGTTGATGCAGATTTCTTAGGACATGTATCTTCAAACTATAGTAGTGCTTCATATTCCAACAGAAAGTATTCTGGAACAGCAGTAGCTAGCAAGTACTCTATGACTGCAACTAATCGTGAAGAGTTAAATAATATTTTTAATAATATTTCTCAGGATATTCAGAATCCATCTACGACTGTAGCATTAAATGCGGATTCTGTAATGCGTGATGTCATTGGAGATGGATTTAAATTACCAGAAGGTTATGATGCTTCTCAAAATGTTACCATTAAAACAGTAGCTGGTTCTACAACAGATGGTAAAACTATCACATGGGGAGCTGAAACAACCAGTCCAGCAGGCATTGCTGCTTCTGTGGATGGACAGAATGTAAACATTACCGGATTTAATTACAGTAATGAATATATTGCACCATCTCATAATGGTAAAAAATTAGTAGTTACGATTAGAGGTGTGGAAGCAACAGATGCAGCTGTTAAGGATGCTGAGGTAGATACTAATGCAGAAACATCTGGAATTTATGCAACTTCTGATGCAGAAAGCTGTATTCCATTCCCACAGCCTAAGACAATCTTAACAAGTAAATCTTATGTTTTAGATTATGCGAAAGAAGTAACCTTGAATTCTTCCGAATGGAAACAGAATACTTTAACAAAGATTAGTGGTAACATGGCGAAAGAGGCAGCTGCTGTATCTGCTCGCTATGGTAAGGTAACAAAAGAAGGAAATGCTGTAAAATATCAGCCAACTACAACAAACTGGGATGGATATGACAGTTTCTATGCATTTGGTAAAACTACAGATGCTACAGTAAAAGCAGCTTCTGCAAATGCAAATGGAAATCTTTGGTCTAAAGTAAATGTCATTCCTGCAAATAATGTATATTACGAAGATGATTTTGTAACAGATGGAAATGGAACTGTTGGTATTGAGTATAGTGGTACATGGAATGAAGAAGGAAATAAATCTTCTAATAAGGAAACAGCTAATGGCGATGTTCAGGGTTGGGAGACTTCTTTAGCTGATGATACTGGTTATAGCGACGGAAGTGCACATGTTTCTAGCACAAGTGGCTCTACAGCATCTTTTAAGTTTACAGGTACAGGAGTTGATATTTACAGTCGCACAAATCAGACAACAGGTACAATTTATGTAACTGTAAAGAATACAAAAGACGGAACAACAACGACGAAGAGAACAGTTGTAGATAATAAAGCAAAATCTGGCGATTATTATCAGATTCCAACGTATACGTTCAGTGGAGCCTATGGTACTTATGAAGTAACGGTTCGTGTAACAACAGGAGCAGCATCGGAAGGACGTTATACATATTATTTAGATGGCATCCGTGTATATAATCCAATTCAGGATCAGGAAAGCGATCAGATTGTAAAAGATGCTTATGGCGCAGATGAGCTTAATGCAGTCTTTACAGAAGTTCGTGGACTGTTAGATACAGGCAGTGGAGTTGCTTTTGTAGATGAAGATGCTAGTGGCAACTCAATAAGCAAGAATTATGAAGATGCTGAAGTTTCTGAATTAGCACCAGAACATGAAGTTTACCTTGCATCAGGCCAGTCAATTGTATTTAGTACAAATGGAAATAGCAATAACGCTTACTACCTTGGTTTAAAAGCGCCAGCAGGTACAACAAGTGTAGCATTCAGTGATGCAGCAAATGCAGCAACGACAACCATTGGTCATACTTCTGACTTATACTATACAGTAACACCTTCTGATGGAAAGATTGTTGTTAAGAATACCGGTGATAATCTGCTCTCTATTACAAAATTACGTACAGCAGGTTCAGGTGAAAGCGGAATTTCTACACAAAGTATTTCTGAGGGAGATGCAGTGAATGCTGTTAATGCATTAAATGCAGCAAAAGTCGTTACTTATAAAGCCGGAACTGAAACAGAAGAAGAATTAACAGAAGAGACATCCAAAATTGAAGAACCGGAAACAACAGTTACGGAAGAAACTGGAAATGTAACGATTGATAATGAAGAACCAACGACAGAGCAGGTGGAACAGAATACAACTTCCAGCAACAGTGGTATCACAAGCTTGTTTAACAATATTAAAAGCTTTTTTGGTCGTCGTTAATTAGGAGGTAATATCATGAAAAAATCATATATAAAGCCTGAATTACATGTAGAGCATTTTACATTAAGCCAGAGTATTGCCAGTTGCGCTGGAGTAACTGGCGGCGGAAGTACACTTGGCAAACCAGGTCACTGGAGTAAATCGACATGTGGCTGGGATGTCGGAGGCTGGGTTATTTGGACAGAACCAAACTCTTGCCCGGATGAACAGGCAGGTGCTGATGAAGAAATCGATGGTGTTTGCTATAATAATCCAAGTGGACATGTAGTAGCCTTTAGTTCTTAATAATTTAGGAAGTATGCCCTTATATGGCATCATATGGGCGGCCTTACATTAGTTTGGCCGCCCTGTTTTAGTTAAATGGGAAAACAATTTATGCAGTATTTATATCAAATAGCTGGATTATATGTTCGTTGTGAAATTCCATTCTCCGTAATGATTTGTAAAGAATCTGCAGATTTTGTTTATGGAGTAGAAAATGGTCATAAAAAAGATCTGACCGTATTATTTCAGCCAGTAAAACAACTGGAAACAACAGAAGAAAATGGAGTTTGGGACGTTGATCGTTATCATGTTCATATAAATGAAAAAAGAAAAGTATATTACTGTCCTGCTCCGCGTCACAAGCCATATGCATGTGTGACATGGGACAATGAAGAAAAGACGATTCTTCGTTGCAGGTATATTAAAGGAAAAGAGTATTATTTAAATTATTCAAGAAATCTCTGCGATATCATTGCCCTGGATTCACTATTGTTGAATCATCAGGGACTTTTACTCCATTCCGCTTTTATCCGTTGGAATGGTCAGGGACTGCTTTTTTCTGCCCCTTCTGGTACCGGAAAGTCGACGCAGGCAGATCTTTGGGTGAAGTATGGGGGAGCAGAGATCATCAATGGGGATCGTGCCGGATTGCGGAAATTAGACGATGGATGGACTGCTTATGGACTGCCCTATGCTGGTTCTTCCGGTGTCTACCGCAATGAGTCGGCACCAGTGACAGCAATTATTGTCCTTCGGCAGGCAAAAGAAAATCGAATTTGTCCATTAGGGCCGGCAGAAGCGATCCGATATTTATATCCGGAGATCACAATCCATCAATGGGATAAGGAGTTTGTAGATCAGGTGATGGATCTATTGACAGACCTGGCCTTTCATGTCCCGATTTATTTACTGGAATGTCTGCCAGATCAGGGAGCAGTGGAACTTGTAAAAACGACAGTATTTGGAGAATAGAAGGAGGGGATGATGATGATAAAGATTCCGGTGGAACCGCCAATCACAGAGTATCTTCATGTAAAAGCAGCGCGGATGAGGATTCCATTGAATGCTTCATTTGAGCTTACGCCAGTCTGCAACATGGATTGTCGGATGTGCTATGTACGTATGAGTAAAGAACAGCAGGAAGCGATACATCCATTGCGTACTGCCAAAGAATGGCTGTCACTGGCAGAGGACGCCAAAAAGAGAGGAATGTTATATCTCCTGCTTACTGGAGGAGAACCGTTTTTACGCCCGGATTTCCGGGAAATCTATAGTGGGCTTCATAAGATGGGTTTTGTTTTGACGATCAATTCGAATGCGACACTGATCGACGAAAAAATTGTCAAATGGTTAAAAGAGATACCTCCGGTCCGTATCAATATCACTTTATATGGCGCTTCCGATGAGACATATGGACGGTTATGCCGAAATCCGAAAGGATTTACCCAGGTGACAAAAGCGATTCATTTGTTAAAAGAGGCAGGAATCTCCATTAAATTGAACTGCAGTGTCACGCCATACAATGCCGATGATCTGGAAGCGATGATAGAGTTTGCAAAAAAAGAGCAGCTGATCATACAGCCGACGTCCTACATGTTTCCTCCACTTCGACGGGATATATCAAAGATAGGGCAGAATGACCGTTTTACTGCAAAAGAAGCAGCGTATTATTCCGCTAAGATCGAATCTTTGTTAAATGGGGAAGAGGATTTCTTAGAAAGGATGAAGACAAAAGACCTGAGCTTACCGTCAGATCCGGGAGATGATTGTTTGGAAACAGAAGGTGAGGGAATCCGTTGCCGTGCCGGGAAATGTAGTTTTTGGGTGACATGGGATGGACGGGTGCTTCCTTGTGGGATGCTGCCGGGAACCGATGTGGAAGATGTGTTTAAGATTGGATTTGATCAGGCATGGAAACAGGCCTCGGAATATGCGTTATCGATCCGATTGCCGGCAAAATGTTCTTCCTGCAGTTTAAAAGATCAGTGTAAAGCATGTGCGGCTATGGTCTATACGGAGAGTGGTGATTATTGCACGGTACCGAAATACAGATGTGAGATGGCACATGAGTACCTGGGGGCATGTAAAAAGATCGAGACAGAGATTTTAGAAAGGAAGACATTATGAAAAAGAAAGTGATCATCATAATTGTTGTGGCAGTGGCTATCTTGGCGGTAGTTTTCGCTATGAAAAAAGAAGGACAGTCACTATTTTCTAGTAAGAGCACAGAAGAATCCTCGTCAGAAGATGCTTCCAAGAAAAAGAATTCATCAGAAAATAAAACAGACAAAAAGAAAGAAAGTACTTCCAAAGAAGATATCGGAACAGAGAATGGTACTGGTAACTCAACTGGTACGAGTTCAACAAAGAAGGATACGAGTAAGAATACAAGTACACAGAAAGGCGGCAATAGCTTTAGCCATAAAAATAACCTGCCGTATACGATTCCTGATACAAATCTCCAGATCCTGAGGATTGCAGGGTATAAGGGACAGTTCCTGGAAGATGGTTCCGATAAGAAAGTCTCCAATGTAACGACGATTGCGTTAAAGAATATCGGTAAAGAAAAGATTGAATATGTCGATATCACAGTCAAGAGAGGCAAGAAAAAACTGGCATTTAAAGCATCTGCGATCAAGGCGGGAGCAACCGTTGTGGTACAGGAAGCGAACAAGACTGCGTATAAAGATGGCACCTATTCGGACTGTCAGGCTCAGGTGGCATATATAGATAATTTTGAGATGTCCAAGGACCAGATTAAGGTGACCGATAATGGAGATAACTCTCTGACGGTGAAAAATATCTCTAAGAAAAAGATTGCCTGTGTTCGAATCTTTTATAAATATTATATGAAAGACGAAAAGGCATATGTGGGAGGAATTACCTATACTGCGAAAGCGGAAGATCTGGGCGCAGGAAAATCCATGAAAATCACGCCATCGCATTATGTCAGTGATTCTAGCCAGATCATGATGGTAAGGACTTACGAGGAGAAAAACTAAAAACAGGATATTCTTATGTTAAGATATGACAGTCATTCATCT
>JAUNOI010000099.1 GCA_030531165.1 Lachnospiraceae bacterium | reverse complement strand
CAGGAAAAAATGTATCTGGTACCCCTGACCGCGGACATGATAAAAAATTCCATCAAAATATGCTTCTTCCGTATTCCACTCCTGCGTAGCATCCTGATAACTTAATTCGTCTTTCCATTCGTCATCTTCTAATTGTTTCTTCGTCTCTTTCCACAAGAGATCCTGTACCCATTTTGATTTACTTGTAATGATTGCACATCGAGAATCATCTTCTCCATCCTCATATTCCTGCTCAAAAATCAGTCTTTTTCCGAACGGAGTCTCCGATATCTCTACTGTGCTATTCATAATCTCGCCATGCTCTGTTTCAATCTCTTTCCAAAATGCAGTTCCTTCTGCATCAATTTTTTGTGCCGGAAATCCGGTATTTCCCCAATCGACAGTCTCCATAATGCCGATACTAATGAAGCAGGCAACGACAATAAGTAACACTGTGACGATTGGCATTTGCTCCCGTGTCGGCCTTACAACCGACAAAACAATGCTGGCTCCTAAAACGATCAATAAAAGCACAAAGTATTCAACAAAACGATCATAATTCCCATTTCGAATCGGATTCCAAAGAAAACAGAGGACAATCAACACATTCACAATCCCGGTAAATATATCCGACCAGACAACATCTCTACCGTCTTCGCACATTTCATTTCCATAAAATGGTATCCCACCGCTCTCGATTACCGCTTTCCATTTACGACATCGAATCAATAACAACATAATCCGCATCATTCCTGCCAACAAAAACCCCAAACAAATTACGTTCATTAAAAATACCTGCCCATCAAACAGCATATCGGCCAATTCCAATGGATCATCCAGAGCATATATCAGATGAGAACAAATCCAGAATAAGGCCGCTGCAAAAATCCACAATGTTTCTTTAATTGTCGAAGTTTTCACCTGCTGCAGTTTTACCTCCGGCGGCTGAAATTCATATGCATCTTCCTGAATTTTTTTATAGATACAAAGCTTCCCCATACCGTCAATCAATTTCCACCCGGCCTCTTCCCAATATTTTGCATATTCTTTGGCTTCCTTGGACGGTACCCGGTCTGACATCGCTCCCTTTGGAAAAATATCCGTTTTATAGCATACATTATCCGGCTTACCCTTTTCAAAGATAAAGCTATTAAAAATTCCAAATTTTTTAAAATGCCACCCTGACAAAGCCATATGATTGAGGTATCGCGCCATCGAATCACATTTTTGATAACTAAATGAATGAAATGTGCGTTTTGTCATAAAATCAACCCCTTATCCATAATTTTATTGTTTTTAATATTTTCTCAAATATCGTTTCTTCGGTATTTACCTTCCTTTCTTCGCCTGAATCCTGTTTGATTGAATCTTTTTGTTTGGAAACGCCCTCTTTTTGTTTATAAAAAGTCTTATAAGAAACCTGATTATTTGCTGAATCTCCATCCGTAATCAGCGTTATCTTTTCCTCAATATTCGTCAATCCATCTTCCGCTTTCTCCTCTCCCTTTCTTTTCAGGCGGTAATATCGGGCAATTCCTTTTGCATCCGCTTCTGCGATCTTTTTTATCTTCTGATTGCTATTTAAAAACTCAGTGTAATCCGAATCAGAATCTACAAATGCGTGTTCGATCAATATGGATGGAACTCCCTGCTCTAATCCGTTTCGAATAATCGCATAATAGTCAGATAATTCACCATTTTCATAAGTGGATCCATTCTCCGACTGGCGAAGAAGGATTCCCTGGTCTTCTAAGCCTATGTCAGAAAGCTCATATAAAATATTACATGCGAGTTTTTGCTCTTCTTCACAGATCTGTTTTTTATATACGCCTCTTCCGGTTAAGACCGTACATCCATGATCATAATCCGCGATATCACCGACTGCATTATGATGAATGCTGACCAGGATATCTGCATCTTTGTTTTTTGCAATCTGCGTCCGCTGCAAAAGACCCACAAAACGGTCATCATCCCGCGTGTAAGAAACAGTTACTCCCTCATATGTTTCCAGATTTCTGCCAAGAAATCTTGCCACTTTCAAATTCAGGTCTTTTTCGAAAACAGTGGTTCCATCGTAATCCGCTTCAGCACCAAAATCTTCTCCGCCATGCCCTGCGTCGATCACTATGTGAATCTCTTTCTTTTTTGCTGATACAGAAATCGGAATCAATAACAAAGTGCAGAAAACGAGGAAACACACATACCAATGTCTCATTTCTTCTCTCCCATATCATCTGCCTGAAATTGAGAAAAAGTACGAAGACGATATGTCGTACCGCTGAAGGAACATCCTCTGTAAACGCAGTCAACAACATAATTAATGTCCTTATATTCATCACTGGAATTATTATCATAATAATGGAATTCCAAAATATAATTATCCGATCCATCGTTAGCTGCGATTATATAAACGCCTTCTTGTTTCAAAGAATCCAGATAGCCCGCAAGCAATGCTCTTGCCATTCCCTGACTGTCCGTGGAATCCGATACCATTTCAAAGTACTTCCCGGTAAAAGAAGGCGAAAACCGATGATACAGTGCATTTGCATTATCGATCGGATTGCCGGAGTTACTTTCCTTATAAACTTTTAGCTGATAATCCGCAACATCGCCATCATGATGCGCAAATGTATAGACACCATTGTCTAAACTCGAACTATTAAACATGTATTTTGGATATGCAAAACTGTAAGAACCATCTTCCGATGTAACCGATGCATAGGCATCCGTTGTCAGACACGCCGAAAGATCGACCATGTCATTGTCCGTATACGAAAATGCCTGCTGTCCCGCATTCAAATCCGTATCTTCCGTTGAAGCACTATAAGGATCCTCTTGCGTTCCTCCGGTCTGATTCTGCTCCGTCGGTTCAGAATAACTGCTGTATCCGCTATTGTCCGCGTAAGTCGGACTCATATTCATAAGGCTGAATTTCGAAATAATCATACCAACCAATACAAGGCATACTGCTGCAATGCCAATTGCATTCAAAACCTCTTTCACATGATTTTCTGCTGCAGCCGGATAAAATGGATTACTTTTCATATCGATATTTTTCTCAAGATATGATACCTGCTGCTCTGCTTGATGTTGTTTATTTTTTTTCTTTTTCTTCCCAAAAGCCATCTTTTCTCCCTCCTAACGATTCATAGCAAGATAATTCTGAACACGGGCAATCCGTTTATCCGTGTCAGGATGGTCCTGTGCCAGCGCAGCAAATAGACCGACCGGCTTTTCTTCAACTTTCTGTATCCATTCAAAAAAGGTAACCAGACCCTCTCCGAACCCGAGTTGACAGGAAAATGCATCTGCAAGATATTCATTTTCACGGCTCGTTTTATTTGTCAGCAACAGACCCAGTCTTGACCAGATTGCAAGAAGTCCGTTGATCACAAACAACGTAAGCCATCTTGAAAGTTTACTGAACAGAAGAACGAATATACTATCTTCATTGTTCATAACTACTGCAACAATCGTCATAATCACATCAAAGATAATCACACCTAACTGGAACAGGCGTCCAAGCAGAAGTATGATCGTATTTCCTATGTATACAACTAAAAATCGGTCCGTATCTCTATGGGATAAATGTCCGAATTCATGTGCCAGTGCAGCCTTAATCTGGTCATCCGGCAGGCTTAAAAGCCCTGCTGTCACGCAGATTGTTCTTCTTCCCGTTGCAAATGCATTCGGGCACTTTTCATCGTTCATAAACATCCGCACATCTTTCGAAATTGCTGGATTTGCGATTCTCGCTTTTTCATATACTTCAGAAAAAATGGGATATAACCGATCGATTACTTGCTGATTCTGAATCTTTTTACATGCTGTCTGATACCTTAAAAGCATCTCTCCAACCGGCGATACTGCAACCGCAATCGACGCAATATAGACAAGCAATCCTGCCAGCATGCCCCATAACACAGGCAATGCAAAAAATACACACATGACACCTCCGATAATCAGTACATTGAGTACAAGATAGATGCAAAGTGGAATATTTTCCTTTTTGACCAACCGGTATAGAAAATCCACAAAATAGATCTGCCGAATTCCTTCTGGCGGTGCAGTAATCTCTTTTATAGTAATTTCTTTTGACTCCACAGCAATGACTTCATTTGATTCCACAGCAACTTCTTCCGCTTCGTTTTCTTTTAATGCAACGGCAGTTTCCTCCTCAGCCGTGACCTTTTCTAATTCTGCAAATGCATCTTCCAATACAGTATCTTCCTGCTCACACTCTGTTTCCACATTTAAAATTGGTTCCGACTGTATCTTTTTTTCAAAAGATGCCACTTTCGTTCCGCAATAGCAGCAAAAATTCGCATGATCATCCAACTTCTGACCACAATTTACACAATACATTTAAAATCCTCCTGTTTTCTCTTTTCTTCCGTCTATTATATCATTTCTATGCGGGATATTCTATTCTAACAACAGATGTTCTTTATTATTTTTAGGCAAAAAAAATGAACCTCCGGTTGTGAGATTCTTATCTGCAAAATGCTGTTTTATTAAATAAAAAAGAGCGCGAGACGGGACTCGAACCCGCGACCCCGACCTTGGCAAGGTCGTGCTCCACCAACTGAGCCACTCGCGCATACATGCTATCTCTTAAGCACTTGTTTATAATAGCATAAGAAAGAGAGCATGTCAATTACTTTTTTAATTTTTTTTCATAATTTTTCAAATACCGATTTTATATATACCAGATGCAGTTTTACCGCATAAAAAAGTGCTTTATCATCAAAGTCAAACTTACCATGATGATTCAGATAATTTACAGAACCATCCGTCCTGCCTCCTCCGACAAAGGCAAAAACCCCTGGAATTTTCTTCTGATAGTTTGCAAAATCCTCACCCAACATGATTTTGGGAACGCCGCTCAGCTGTTCCTCACAAAAAATTTCCTTTGCTTGATCATATACCCTTAATGCAATCCGTTCATTATTGATCAAAGGTGGGTGCAGAGATTCCGGATAGTCGATATCAGCTTTTGCCCCATACAATTTTGCCGTGTCCTCCGCTATCTGAATGATCCATTTTTTTATCTGATTCTCAGTCTCTACGGAAAATGTCCGAACCGTTCCCTCTAAAACAGCTTGTCCGGAAATAACATTATATGCCGTCCCCGATGACAACCTCCCAACCGTTACAACTGCATCTTCTATCGGATTCAATCTGCGGCTGATAATAGTCTGGAGATTCATAACTAATGCCGCAGCAGCAACTGTCGTATCCACACATTGGTGTGGTTTTGCCGCATGGCCTGATTTTCCGGTAAGCGTAATCGTAAAATGATCCGTCGCAGCCATTCTGGGACCCGCCTTTATAGAAACACAATCCACAGGGATATCACTAAAAATATGAACCCCAAAAATCTCATCTACCCCATTGAGATACCCTTGTTCTATCACAAGATCTGCCCCAGCACTGATTTCCTCCGCAGGTTGGAAAATCAGCCTGATCTGCCCGTCGATCTCTTCTTCGTATTTCTTTAATATTTTTGCAGCACCGAGCAAAGCTGCAATATGCCCATCATGTCCGCAGGCATGCATGCAACCCGGATGCTCGGATGCAAACGGCAGTCCCGTCTCCTCTGCCACAGCCAGCCCATCAATATCAGCACGCAGCGCGACTACTCGCCCCTCCTTCATTCCAAGAAATCCGACAACCCCTGTCGGTTTTAAACATTCGTACGGAATTCTAAGTTTTTGTAATTCCTCAATAATCATCTGTGTTGTTAAAGTCTCGTGCAGAGCAACTTCTGGATATCTATGAAACTTTTGCCTAAGTTGGATCAAAGACTCCAGAATCTGTTCTACTTCCTGCCGTATATCCATACGTCCTCCCTTACAAAATCCATCTCCTGATTAAATAAATAAGAATCAAAATGAGCAGAATCGGACCTGCAACTGATAAAATTGCCCCGGTGATCGTCAAAAACAAAAATATAACCGCAATAATAATAAGCGCAATCAAAAGCTTATGGTACCATTTGATCTCAATCAAATGCATATTCGTCTCCTGCTCGACCGAGTCATCCTCTCCTTCCGTATAGATCTGCTCATCATAATAAGCACTTTCTGAAACATCAGATGCATCCATAATCGTCTTTGCAATCAACGACGGTTTTCCAAGTTCTGCTGCTATCTGGTTCTCTGATTTGCCCATCGAAATCTGTTCGTTAAAATATTGATCATAATATGTTATATTATCATAAATTGTCTGCTCCGAAACTTCTCCTTCCAGACAACTCCGTAATTCCATTAAAAATTGTTGTTTGTTCAAATTATTTCTCCTTTTTTGTATTCTTTTTATAGAGTATAGCATAATTCCTTTCTTTTGTATAAATATTATAGGCGTTTGCAAAACGCCATAAGCCGCATAATTACGGCATTTTTTGTTGCT
>JAUNOI010000098.1 GCA_030531165.1 Lachnospiraceae bacterium | reverse complement strand
TAATCCGGAGTAAGATATCTGTATACGCCATATGCAATCGCTGCAACGGCCGCAACTGCTCCAACGATCGCTAATACCCACAGTACTTTCTTTTCTGTATCGTCATCCTTCTTTTGTAAAATCTCAGAAACTTTGATCATGCTTAATAATTCTTCAAAATTATCTCTCATAACTAACATCCTTTCCTTTTCTTTCACGTCCTGCTATAGGCACATATTTATATATATATTATACCATTAACAGTCCTAAATTACTACATAATATTTTATCGAATAGGAAATTCGGCACAGACTCATCCATTTTATTATTCTATTTTTTTTAATTTAGCAAAAGATGCAAACATCTTTTTACGTCCGGCCTTTTCAAATTCAACTGTAACTTCGTAATCCCGGCCGCCCTGAATAATTTCCACTACTTCTCCTCTGCCAAATTTTATATGAGAAACCGTATCCCCGACTTCATAATCAACAGATGCTGAATCGATAACAGTAAACTGTCTCGCCTTCTGATATGGCTTGTTAAATACCTTTTTACGATTCATAGAAAATAATGACCGTTCCGGATCTTTTTCCTTAAAATCCAGTTTGCTATCAATCTGAAGTAAATCTTCCGGTATCTCACTCACAAACCTGGAAACTTTATTAAACTGAGTCCTTCCATGCATCATACGGTGCTTCGCTGCGCTCAAATACAACTTCTCCTTTGCTCTTGTAATTCCCACATAACAAAGTCTGCGCTCTTCTTCCAGTTCATCCCGATCATCGGAAATAATCGTCATATAGCTTGGAAAGATTCCATCTTCCATGCCTGCAAGAAATACATAAGGAAATTCCAGGCCCTTTGCACTGTGCAGCGTCATTAGAACGACTCTGTTATCTGTATCCTCAAGAGAATCGATCTCTGCAACAAGCGCAATCTCCTCCAGCAGTTCTCCAAGAGAAGGATTATCCGCTTCGAGCTCATATGTTGTAATCTTATTCAACAGTTCATCGATATTCTCCAGCCGCGCTTTTGCCTCCTCAGATTCTTCCGCCTGAAGGGAAACCGTATAACCGGTTCCTTCCAAAACAGCATGAAAGACCTCCGTAGGACTTGCCTTCTGGGCCAGTTCACGATAATCTGAGATTTCATTTGCAAATCCCTGCACTTTTCCCAATGCCCGTCCGATGGAAGGAATAGACTCCGCTTCAAAGCAGGCATCCAGAAAACTGATCTCATACCGCATGGCATATTCTTCAATTCGAGCGACAGAAGCCGCTCCAATCCCCCTCTTTGGAACATTAATAATTCTCTTGACCGCCAGATCATCCTGCCCATTGTCAATTGCCTTTAAATAAGCAAGGATATCCTTGATCTCTTTTCGTCCATAAAAGTTTACGCCTCCAACAATCTTATACGGAATATTTTTTAGCAAAAACTTTTCTTCGAAAATACGTGACTGGGCATTCGTGCGATACAAAATTGCCATATGATTATAAGAAATTCCGTCATGATTTAACCTCTGTATTTCATTTACTACTTCATGTGCCTCTTCATATTCCGTCTCATATTGATGAAAAGCAATCCGCTCCCCCTCTTCATTCTCCGTCCAGAGCCGCTTATCTTTGCGCCCTTTATTGTTGCGGATTACTTCATTCGCTGCATTCAAAATATTCTGTGTGGAACGATAATTCTGCTCTAACTTAATGACTGTGGCTTCTTCAAACACCTTTTCGAAATTTAAGATATTATAAATATTCGCACCTCGAAATTTATATATCGACTGATCATCATCGCCGACTACACATAGATTCCTGTGCTTTCTTGCCAACATACTGACGAACTGAAACTGTACGGTATTCGTATCCTGATACTCATCCACCATTATGTACTGAAAACGATTCTGATAATATTCGAGCACATCCGGATGGAACTGAAACAATTCGACCGTCTTAAATAGCAGATCATCAAAATCCAATGCATTATTCGCATGAAGTTGCTTTTGATATTCTGCATAGGCTTTCGCAACCTGCATCTTACGAAAGTTACCAGCTGCTTTCATCTCATATTCCGACGGCGTGATCAGCTCATCTTTGGCTTTTGAAATCTCATTCAGCAATGCCCGTTCCGGATACTGCTTTTTGTCAAGCTGCAAACGCTTGATCACGTCCCTGATGACCTGCTTTTGATCATCGGTATCATAAATCGTAAAATTCCTGTCATACCCGATCAGATCAATATGTCTCCTCAAAATGCGTACACAAGTCGAATGAAACGTACTGACCCAGATATGCTCTGCACCATATCCGACCAGGCTGTCTACCCGCTCTCTCATCTCTGCTGCCGCTTTATTCGTAAATGTAATCGCGAGAATATGGTAAGGATTCACACCGCATTCCTGAATCAGGTATGCGATTCGATGTGTCAGCACACGAGTCTTCCCAGAACCCGCACCCGCCAGAAGAAGCAGCGGCCCCTCCGTACAAAAAACCGCCTCTCTCTGCTGTTCATTTAATGTATCATAAATATTCATAAAGATTTCCTTTCTAAACTGATGTTCGATAGATTCTTATTATAACACATCTGATACAAAGAAAAAAGCATCAATAGATTTTATTCTATCAATGCCTTTTTCAGGTTATTTAAAATTCCGTTTTAACATATGCAGGATCATCTCTACCGTTCCCTGAACACCATAAGAAGCACAGTTCACGGCAATATCATAATGCGAAGGATCCTGCCATTCTAAACCAGTAAAAAATTTATAATACTCGCCGTATTTTTCATCCTGCTGTTTTACTAACTTTCTTACCTTCTTCTCATCCATACTTTCATTCACTTTTAAGATTCGTTGAACCCTCTGTTCAAATGGAGCAGTCAAAAAGATACTGAGATGTGGAATGTGGTTTCTTCTCAAAATAATATCCGCGCAATGTCCCATAATGACAAAATCCTCTTCTTTTGCCATATCGCAGAGCAGATGGCTCTGATTGAAAAATTGTGCATCCCTTTTTGGAAGTCCATGATAACGGCTAAAATCCTCTAATTTCCGTTTGAATGTTGGTTTTTCTTCTGCTTTAAAAGCCGGCTCCGTATACTCATAGCCTTTTTCTCCTACATTCTTATAAGAAAACCCACCATGGTCAATATTATATTTTTTCTCAGCTTCCAAGCGTCTTAATACTTCATCAAAAATCTCATCATCATAATAATTGATCTGCAGTGCATCCGCAAGAGAAAATCCGATTCCCGTTCCACCGCACCCGTAAGTACGCTCGATACAGATAATAAATTTATCTTCTTCATCAAAACGATGTTTCAGATGAATATCATGTAATTTTGCACGTTCTTCATCTACAATATCCACCTGCATCTGATTTGTAGGAAGTTCCATAATCTGATGCAACAGATGATCGTATTCTATCATAATTTTTTTACGTTCCTCTTTGTTCGGAATGGTTCGTGCCATGTTACTGATCAAAGCCATTTCATTACGAAGGACATATCCTTTTCCGCTTCTCATAATGGATACCATGTAAATGACAGAACGTTTTTTTCCCGCATTAAATACCCGGCCCAAAGAAGAACCTAATATCTTATAAACCCTTTCATCCAGATCATAAATTTCATTTGCAAGCTCTTTAAGATCCCGTTCACTAAATTGCGTCATACTGCTTTACCCCCTTTATCTAAAATAGAAAGAATGCAATCGTATCCAACAGAAATACCGGTACGAGTACCCTGATTGACCAGAATAAGTAGCCAAAGAAAGATGGCATACGGATACCGTTTTCGTCTGAAATAGATTTTACCATAAAATTCGGGGCGTTTCCGATATAAGTATTCGCACCCATAAATACAGCACCACAGGAAATCGCCATCAACATCTTCACAGGAATAACCCCTAATGTTGTCGTAATTCCCTGCGCGAAGCTCATAGATCCCGCCGTCGTTAAAAATACAAGATACGTTGGCGTATTATCTAAGAAACTGGATAGTGCTCCGGTTACCCAGAACATCTGAAATGGCTCTGAAATACCAAGGTCCGGTCCAAGAACCTTTAGAATCATCAGTGCAGGCTGCATCGTAATAAAAATACCGACAAACAACACTGCAACTTCCTGAATTGCACCCCAGGTAAAGTGGTTTTTCTTTCTTATTTCAACACTCGTTGTTTTAAAAGAAAGAAATGCAGATAACAAGATCATCGCAACTTCAATCAACGATGGAATGGTCAGTCTTACTTCTCCAAAAATCGGAATACTTAAAACTTCTCCTGCCGCATTTTGAAACATAGGCATATCCGGAAGCACACCGCTTAAAATAACGGCTGCAATGATCACTACGAGAAACACCAGATTATGCAATCCCTTAATGGAAACCGTCGTACCAGGCTTACTGATATCCGGCATCAGCCCTTCCGCAATATCTTTTCGATAATTGCGTCTGTCCAGCCAATAAAATATGAACAGAATGACAGCCATATTAAACAGCAATACCGGGAACAGATGCAAACTCCAGAAAAACGGCACGCCTCTGGAAAATCCCATCAATAAAGGAGGATCGCCGATCGGAGTCAGGCAGCCACCGATATTCGATACCAAAAAAATAAAAAATACCATAATATGGGACCTTCTTCTTCTCCATGAATTTGCCTTAATTACCGGACGGACCATGAGCATACTGGATCCTGTTGTTCCGATAATACTGGAAAGAAATGTCCCCAGTATAAGCATAATAATATTAACTCTCGGAGAACCAGCAAGATCGCCTTCTAACGTGATATTACCCGCTACGCAGAACAGACCAAACAGCAGAACAATAAACGTCATATAGTCATTGATCATACATTCTAATACAGTTTCTAATGCCTTACCTGATCCGTACATGACAGCAAACGGAATAATAAATAACAGTGACCAGAAAATGACCGCATAAGGTTTGTTCTTCTCCCACCATTCTTCCTTTACTAATGGCAAAACAGCAATACATAATAACAGTCCGGCGAATGGGATGCATAACCACATCGGTATGGTTGCTGCTGCCGATTCGCCTGACTGTGCCGCAAGAGCATTGATCGGATTTGCCAGGATCATTGTTAATGCACTCAATAGACAATAAAATTTCTTCAACTCAAAAACCTCCATTCCTTACTTATTTACTCGATACATAGAATAGATAGATTTTTTTCATTTGTCAATTTGAATCCTTGTATTTTTTTTAAAACTTTTCATATTTCATAAATTTTTTTCAAAAATCAACAATTTCCCCGGCAAATTTTTATCAAAACTGAAAATGACTTTTATAAGACCATCTTTACTCCACCATAAATTCCGGCAAGATTACCCAATGAGGCTTCCTTAAACTCTGTTTCTTGCGAAGCATGGAATGCATACTTTTTATAATGAGTTTGTATAGAATCCAATAAAATCTTACCTGCTTTTGACATGCCGCCTCCAATTACAAATGCTTCCGGATCTGCAACGCAGGAAATCATTGCAAGTGCCTTTCCAAGCATATCTCCCGTTCTTTCCACCATCTTTAAAGCAACCGCATCACCGGCTTTTGCCGCATCAAAAATTTCTTTTGAATTCAACTCAGATACAGAGCGAAGAACAGATTCCTCTTCCGGATGGGCTTCCAGATATTTTTTGGTCACACGCGTGACACCATTCGCAGATGTATACTGCTCCAGACATCCTTTTTTACCGCATCCGCATGTATCTGTCTCATCTTCACACATCGTCATATGGCCGATCTCTCCTGCTGCTCCATTAATTCCCGCAAGAATCTGTCCACCTATTATGACTCCTCCGCCTACGCCAGTACCAAGTGTCACCATAACGATACTGTCATAGCCTTTTCCACCTCCCTGCCACATTTCTCCTAATGCAGCAACATTCGCATCATTACCTGCTTTTGCTTTTAAACCAGTAAGCTCCTGCATCTTCTCTTCAACATTAAAAACACCCCATCCTAGGTTCACACATTTTAAAACAATACCATGAGGACTAACCGGTCCTGGTACACCCATGCCAATTCCTTCTACCTCTTCTATTGAAATGTTACATTCTTTTAGTTTCGCTTTTACAGAGTCTGCAATATCAGGAAGAACCGCTTCACCATCATTTTCCGTATTCGTTGGAATTTCCCATGTGTCCATCAAAATTCCGCTTGTTTCAAATAATCCGATCTTTACTGTTGTTCCCCCAATATCTACACCAACTGCATACTTTTTCATGATGATTCTCCTTTCACCGTAAATAACTAAATGTATTTTTTTCATTATACCACCTTTCTCTTCCATATGATTGCAAATTTATGATTTTTTAAAAAAAACTTGTCATCCAATTTTAAAAAGAGTAGAATGAAGGTGTTGAGAAAAGCAACATCTTTTTGCAATGTGAATAAGCCAAGAAGGAGTATATTATGGATTTGCGAGAATTACTGGGGGACTTAATAAATCTGGATTATATCCATCCGGAAG
>JAUNOI010000097.1 GCA_030531165.1 Lachnospiraceae bacterium | reverse complement strand
TGTATATACACTATTTTTTGTAAAAAATATATTGATAGAATTTTAAGTTCTTCTCTATCGTGTATATACACTATATATCGTTTTTAAATATTTGTCAATACCTAAAACAAAAAAACTGTAAACATCCAGGCTTTTTAAGCCATAGTCTACAGTTTTATATCTCATCCTACATTATGTTATACCGTCTGTATATTATTGTATAATTCCTCTCGAAATGTTTCATCTGCAATTGTTCTTTCCTGATCGAATCTTGCGTACTCTTTTAGCTTTCTTAAAATAATATATTGGAAGATTATTCATTGACCAAAATTTTTGTTTCTTCTTTCCCTCTGATATAAGAATCTCCATAAAATGCATAGAGAAGCTGGGCACACATCAGACACCATATGATCGGTTCACATAAGATGACACCAAAATATCCCATGTGTGGAATACATATGATCACAAAGACAATTTTACCAATCAGTTCAATGATACTAGAAACCAGCGGTATCAACTTCTTCCCAATTCCTTGTAGGGCATTTCTTAAAATCAATAAAATTCCCAGGATACCATAAAAAGCAGAATTCACCTGCAAATACCAGGATGCATTTTTTAAAACTTTGGCTTCTTCTGAACCGGAAACCAATGATACCAGATTTTCGGAAAACATATATAAAAGAATGACAGCAGCAATACCCCAGGCAATCGAAAGAATGATTCCTGCTCTGACACCCTTTTTAATTCTATCTAATTGTCCCGCACCTTTATTCTGAGATACAAAGGTTGAAATTGACAATGAAAGAGTAGAGCAAGGCATCATACAAAACGAATTAATTTTTCTTGCCGTCGTATGACCAGCAATGATCAGATATCCAAATCCGTTGATTGCTTTTTGTAAAATAATGGTTCCTGTACACACGATCGCCATCATAAATCCCATGGAAAATCCCTGTCCAGCTAATTCTATGTATAATTCCTTACCAATTTTAAAATGTCTTTTTTTCGGAATTAAAATTGGTGCTTTTTTTATAATATAGATCAAACATAAAATAGCAGATATTCCTTGGGCAATGATCGTCGCTACTGCAGTTCCCTGGACACCCATATGTAATTTTATCAAAAATACAAGATCTAATCCCACATTGATCATAGAAGAAATAACCAAAAAGATAAGTGGCATCAAACTATTTCCAATGGCTCTTAAAAAACTTGATAGCAGATTATATGCAAACATGACCCCTACAAATAATGAGATTAAAATAATATAAGAATATGTCTGCTCTATAATATCAAAAGGAGTACCGAGCAACTTTAGTAACGGATATAAGTTAAACCACGATAATATCATAATGCCCAATGTCATTCCTGTTCCTATTACCAGGGATCCGGCAACGGCCTGTTTTAACTGTTCTTCATCTTTTGCCCCAAAACTTCTGGCAACAACAAGGCTAAATCCATTTCCTACTCCCATTGAAAAACCAATCAACAATTCATAGATGGCTCCGGCGGCTCCAATGGCTGCCAGAGAAGCATCTCCCAGATAATTACCTACAATCAAAGTATCCATTGTATTATAAAATTGCTGAAAAATATTTGAAAAAAAGATTGGCACCGCAAAAACCAAAATTGCCTTCCATATATTACCTTTTGTTAAGTCAATATTTTTTCTCACCGTTTTTTCCTGCCTTTTTGTTTCAATATCTCATCTATTATAATCACAGCAGTCCGCAAAGATAAGCATTTCTGTCTATAGGAAAACTATGATATTTTTAAAACATAGGTTTCATATGGTCGTAGTTTGCTCTCCAATCCCCATTTATCATCTACATAATTTTTGATCAGACATTCTGCATTTTTAAATTCCTCAGGAATTGAAAATACCACTTCTTTTTCATAAAAATTGCAGACTACAAGAAGTTTTTCATCACCGAGTGTTCTCGTGTAAGCATAAATTGACCGGTCTTCTGGAAGTATCAGATCATACGTTCCATAAACGATGATTTCGTGCTCTTTACGAAGTCGAATTAACTTCTGGTAATATGCAAACACCGAATCTTCTCGTTCCATCTGCTCTTTCGCATTGATTTCTACATAATTTGGATTCACCTTGATCCAAGGTATTCCATCACTAAATCCTGCATTCTTACTATCATCCCACTGAAATGGTGTTCTCGCATTATCTCGGCTCTTCATCGACAGATATTTCAGCATCTGCTCCTTGTTATAAACACCTTGTTCGATCAATTCATAGTATGCATTGATACTATCCAGATCACGATAATCATCGATAGAATCAAAATGAATATTCGTCATGCCAAGTTCTTCTCCCTGATAAATATAAGGAGTTCCCTGCATCATATGAAGACAGGTGGCAAGCATTTTTGCTGAAATCTCCCGATACTCCTTACTATCTGAACCAAATCGGGACACCACTCTTGGCTGATCATGATTATTCCAGAACAGGCTGTTCCAGGCAATATCTTCCAGACCTTTTTCCCAGCGGGTCATTACTTCTTTTAGAGCACACAGATCCATCTTCTTATCTGTCCATTTATTCCCCTCATCAGCATCAACATCCATATGTTCAAATTGAAATACCATATTTAACTCTTTGCCATCACTCGATGCATATTTCTTTGCTTCTTCAAGCGTGACTCCTGAACACTCACCAACCGTCATGTTGTCGGTACGATTTAGGACTTTTTCCCTCATTTCCTGAAGATATTCATGCACGTGAGGTCCATTGGCAGGTTCATTGAAGCTAGCATATCCATTGATACCTGGTACTCCATCCGGAAAATTCGGGTCCTTCGAAATCAAACTGATTACATCCATACGAAATCCATCAATTCCCTTATCCAGCCACCAGTTCATCATATCAAAAACCTCACCTCGAACAACCGGATTGTCCCAATTTAAATCTGGCTGTTTTTTGGAAAATAAATGCAAGAAATACATCTGTGTCTGTTCATCATATTCCCATGCAGAACCGGAAAAACAAGATCCCCAGTTATTTGGCTCATGTCCATCTTTCGCATCCCTCCAAATATAATAATCTCTGTATGGATTATCTTTCGATTTGCGACTCTCTACAAACCATGAATGCTCATCCGATGTATGATTCACGACCAGATCCATGAGAATTTTAATTCCTCTTTCGTGAGCTGCCGCAAGCATTTCATCAAAATCTTGCATCGTCCCAAAATCCTCCATAATAGCTTGATAATCGCTGATATCATACCCATTATCATCATTTGGAGACTGATATACTGGTGACAGCCAGATAACATCAATGCCTAATTCTTGCAAATAATCAAGCTTTTCCGTAATTCCTTTTAAATCACCGATTCCATCGCCATTGCTGTCTTTAAAGCTTCTTGGATAAATTTGGTATACAACACTTTCTTTCCACCAACGTTTTTCTGGTTTCATAATTTCTCCCATTTCTGATTCCATCGTCTTTTTATTTTTCAAGTTGCTGTCTGGCATATAAAACCGCTCCTAATAGATTTGCATCATTATCATATTTACAGCGGTCAATTTTTGTTGAGATGATGTCTTTAAAATCATGATCGATGCTTTCCTCTATCATCCTTTTAATTTTTTCTAAAAACCAGTCTGCTTTTGAAATACCACCACCGATACAAATGATTTCCGGATTGTAAAAAATCATAATCAAATATAAGCCGAGAATTACATTTTTGCACCACTCATCCATTGCTTCTATGGCTGTCTCATCACCGCTCAAATATAAATCTGAAATTTCAGTTCCATATTTCGCCTGATGTTCGATATCTACTTTGCTATTATAAATATCGATTAAAGCTGTCATAGAAGCAATGTCACATAAGCCCTGTAATTTATTCGGCTGATCTTTTAAAAATCCAATTGGCAACTGCGAAAACTCACCGGCTATACAATTAACCCCCTCGATCACATCCGTTTCATTGCAAATACATCCCCCTACACCAGTGCCAATGACAAAATATGCAGAAGATTTACTTCCTTTTCCATTTCCAATTTTCATCTCACAAAATCCGGCACTTTTGGCATCATTAATCGCTGACACAGGGATTTTAAGACGTTTATAAAACTCTGCTTCCACGTTCGTACCATACATAATACATACATTCGGCGCTGCCTTTGAAATAATCGTAGAATCCGGAGCAAGCACTCCAGGTGCACTGATTCCAACACAGGCAACATTTTCTAAATCTAATCCATCGCAAATATAATGATAAAATGCATCTTTATCATCGAATAATAACGTCTCTTTTTTCCACTGACGGATAATTTCACTATTTTCATCAATCTCAGCATATTTGATAAAAGTACCACCGATATCAATCCCCAAAAATTTCATAGAACGTTTCTCCTTCTCCTTTTACGTTAAAAACATTTAAAGTCATATAATAAAATTCGGAGCCCATGAATGATCTGGGAGCTCCGAATTTTCACAAGAATTATATATTATTTAGCTATTGTATCGATTTTCTTATAAAGTTCAATAACTTCCTGTGCCATAACTTTAAACACTTCTGCACTCATCATCTGATCTTCCGCATGTGCAAGAATCAATGTAATCAAAGATTCCTCACTTCCTGCTTCTTTTTGAACTAATTCAGTATGAGGAGCATGACCTTCTTTTAACATGTCGTCTCCCTGTGCGATCAATGCTTCCGCTTCGTCATATAATCCCTCTTTTGCTTTCGAAATTGCTTCTATATAACTAGATTTTGCTCCACCGGATGCAGTGATAATCTGAAAACAAATTAATTCTAAACCTTCCATAATACCCTACTCCTTATCTAAATTATTCTTCTGCTTCCTGTTCCTGTGCTACATACTGTTTATCAATTGTACGGATAAATGGTAAGTAAACAAAGAAAGATAATACTAAAATTAATGCCTGTAAAATAGCTGTTCTAAGTCCACCGATCAATAATCCGGAGATAATTGGTGGTGTTGTCCAAGGAACGATAATTCCACCATATAATGGACAAATGCCCGTGTACAATGCAAAGTACTGAATCAATCCAGAAATAACTGGCATTAACATAAATGGTACTGCTAAGATTGGGTTCAATACAACCGGAACACCGAATAATACTGGTTCATTAATGTTAAAGAATGCAGGTGCGATACCTAATTTACCGATTTCTTTTAACTGTTTTGATTTTGAAAATGCAAATAAGTAAACTACAAGTCCAATGGTAAGACCAGCACCTGTAACTGTCATAAACTGATCTAAGAACTGCTGAGTTACAATGTGTCCACCGTTTGCGATTGTTAATTCTTTTCCCGCGTCTAAGATTGCCTGATTTGCTGCTGAGTTAGAAGAAAGCATAGGTCCCATGATTCCTCCAACAATTGTCGAACCATGTACACCAAAGAACCAGAAGAATGGAATTAAGAATCCCATAGCGATAACGCCTCCGATGGAGTCTGTCAAGCCCTGTAATGGTGTCTGAATCACTTTGTAGATCCATTCCATAGGTGTTGTTTTGAAGCCAAGAACGAAGATTGCATAGAAAATGGTCACTCCGATAATGATAACAGCACCAGGAATCAAAGCGATAAATGCCTGAGATACGCCATCTGGTACACCAGCTGGCATTTTAATCGTGATATCTTTGTCCATAAAGATTGTGTAAATCCAACCTACGATCAGCCCCATCAATAAAGCACCGATCATACCCTGTCCAGCAGTCCATGTTTTAAAGATGACATCTGCTGTTTCACCAGCTTCTGTCACAACCTGCTGTGGCTGTAAAATCAAATAACAGCACAAAGAAATAACACCTGCTGGAAGTCCCTGATATCCAGCGTTTTTAACATATGTAAATGCTATACCAATAGCAGCGATCAATGCCATCATATTAAAAGTAGATCCATATGCCTGATTTAAAATTGGTGTAATACCAGCATCTGCCAACCAGTTTGTAAATGCTGGAATTGGGAAGTTTGCTATTAATAAGAAGATCGCACCAACGATCATCATTGGCATAGAGTATAACAAACCATCTTTTAACGCCTGCATGGCCTTTGTATTAATGAAGGCCATTAATTTTGGAACAACTTTTTCATTCATAAATTGACTCATACATTTTACCTCACTTTATCATACCGTGTTTCGCTTTTCTATTTCCCCATTAATTTTTTTGCAAAAGCGAGCACATTTTTACCGTTGCACATACCATAATCCTGCATTGGAATAACATCAACCGGCACACCATGTTTATCACAGATTTTCTTTGCCTGAGCTTTCATATATCCAACCTGAGGTCCTAATAATGCACAGTCAATTCCTTCTACGATACCATCCATTTCGTTCGCTGGATATGCTCTGATATCTACCTCCATACCTTCTTCTGCTGCTGCAGCTACCATTTTTTCTACCAGCAGACTTGTTGACATTCCTGCATTACAAAAAAGTCTAATTGTTGTCATAATTCCTACTCCTCGTATAATAAGTGCATGACCAGTAGAAATGATGGTTATGCACTTATCCT
>JAUNOI010000096.1 GCA_030531165.1 Lachnospiraceae bacterium | reverse complement strand
AAGATCCAAAGAAAATCGTATTTACAGAAGGTGCTGATCCACGTATCTTAGAGGCTGCTTCTCGTTTACTGGCAAGCTATTTCCTTCATCCAATATTGATCGGAAAAGAATCCGAAATTTTTGATTCTGCTGAAGAAGCAGGTTATAATATCCGCGGTGCTGAAATCATCGATCCTGATAATTATGACAGATTTGATGAGATGGTTGAATTATTCTGTGAGCTCCGTAAATCAAAAGGTATGACACCGGAAAAAGCGGAGCCTATCTTAAGAAGTCCAAATTATTTTGGTACGATGTTAGTTAAAATGGGCGTTGCAGATGCATTACTCGGAGGAGCTACATATTCAACTGCTGACACAGTTCGTCCGGCACTTCAGATTATTAAGACAAAGCCAGGTAACAAAATTGTATCTTCCTGCTTTATCTTAGTTCGTCCGGCTGCTTCCGGTGAAAATGAAGTATTAGCAATGGGTGACTGCGCAATCAACATCAAACCGTCTGAAGATGACTTAGTTGAAATCGGTGTTGAAACAGCAAAATGCGCAACGATCTTCGGTATTGAACCAAAAGTTGCATATTTAAGCTATTCGACTTTCGGTTCTGGTGCAGGTCCTACAGTTGATATGATGAATAATGCAGCAAAAAGAGCTGCTGAACAGGCTCCTGAATTTGATTTTGAAGGTGAACTTCAGTTTGATGCCGCTGTATCTCCGAATACAGCTAAGATCAAATGTCCAGGCTCAACAGTAGCAGGACACGCTAATACATTTATCTTCCCTGACATCAATGCAGGTAATATCGGATACAAAATCGCTCAGCGTCTTGGTCAGTTCGATGCTTATGGACCAATCCTTCTTGGATTGAACGCACCGATCAATGACTTATCCCGTGGATGTAATGCAATCGAGATTTACTCCATGGCAATTATCACTGCAGCTTTATCATAATGATCTATAAAAAACGAACTGCCGAAATATCACAGGCAGTTCGTTTTTCTTATATGCAATTCAAAAGTTTCGAACAAAAACGATACATAAGCTGTTTCGATGTTCTTTTCACACATATTTTACTTCTCAAAATACGACACGGCAATCGCTCCCGGTCCGATATGCGTACCGATCACGCATCCAATAGAGCTTTTCGAAAATTGCTCTAATCCATCTTCATATGCCTCTTTGTGATCCGCCGAATACCGATCCAATATCTCTTCTGTTAAACCGCTGTAGGCAAGACAACACGGCAAATCATAATCAATGCCTTGTCCCTGTTGAATAAATTGTGTCATCTTTTTATTCGCATTTTTATTCCCTCTGGCTTTTGCAAGAAGCGTAATCGCTCCATCTTCAATCGCAATCACCGGCTTAATTGACAAGAGATTTCCTGCAAATGCAGCCGTGGAAGAAATCCGCCCACCCTTTTTCATATATTCTAACGTATCCAAGACAGCATATAAACGAATTCTCTTTTTCTGTTCTTCCAAAATTTCCGCTATCTCAACTGCACTTTTGCCTTCATCTCTAAGTCGAACTGCCAGTTCGACCAGTAATCGTTCTCCAACACAGGCATTTTCCGAATCCACAACATGAACCATGTCTTCGTATTCCTGTGTTGCCAGGCATGCGCTCTGATAACATCCGGAAAGCTTTGAAGATATGGTAATAAATACCGCTGTATCTCCTGCTTCTTTTATGCGTTCATAAACTTCTTCACATTCATAAGGTGTAATCTGGCTTGTTGTCGGGAACATATCCGTTCCGGTCAGTTTTTTAAAAAACTCCTCATGATTCATCGTAATTCCGTCTAAATATTCCTTTTCGCCAAATCTTGTTTTCAACGGTACAAGTTCTATATTCAATGATTTCGCCTGTTCCGGTAATAAGTCGCAGGCAGAATCTGCAATAATTCGAACACTCATTTTTATCCTCCAATACTTTTCATTGATTTTTCTCTGACATAATGTTATTTTATAAACACATGTTTATTTTTTATCACCATTTGTATTATATGGATAACGAATGTTTAAAACAATCAGCAATTTTTATGATAATGATAGTTGATAAACACATTTCTATAATGTGTTGAATAAAAGAAAGGATTTTAAATATGGATGCACGGGTGCGCTATACAAAGATGATCATAAAAGAACAATTTATTCTTTTACTAAAAGAACAGCCCCTTAATAAGATTACAGTAAAAGCGATCTGCCAAAATGCCCAGATCAACCGGGCGACTTTTTATAAATATTATGATAATCCATTTGATCTGCTAAATAAAGTGGAACAGGAATTTCTGGATATCCTGCAAAATAAAATTCTCAGACAACACCCAAATGGATTTCAGGATATCCTTCGTATTGTCCTTCAAGATGTAAAAGAAAATCGTTCTATCTATTCCGTTTTATTTTCTGAAAACGGGGATGAACAGTTTCGTGAACGCCTGTTCTCGCTCTGTTATCATGATAATATGGAAACGATTCGAACAATTTTTCCAAAACTGTCTCCTGTCAAGCAGGAATGGCTCTATTACTTTATCGCCGAGGGGTGCAACGGTATCCTGAATCAATGGATGACGGACGGCATGAAAGAAGATCCCGAAGAAATTGTAAACTTTATCGATAAAGTCGTTTTGACTGTAAATATGAATCTCGCAAAACGATATAGATAACTTGATGAAACACGCTTTGTGAATTTCACCGATTTATGTAAATCAAATTTAAAACAATATTGATATTCCAGAAAGAATCACTCCACACAGGAAAAACATCAGTATAATCCTCGCAACAATGACCCGATTCTTGTACCATGGAATCCCAATCTTGTCCTGCATCTTTTTTTCATCGTCTTCTACCCAGCCGGTCTGCATTTCTTCCAGATCCCATTGTTGCCGTAAATCATTTAATAAGCTTTTTGCCTGTTTTTGATTTTCATCATCAATATAAAGATCTGTTCCATAAAAGGAAAACCCATATGCAATCTTTAAATACTCTCCGCTTCCGCTCTCTTTAGAATAGCAAGGAATATGCTCCTGTTCCAAGACATTCATAAGTTCTCTAAACTGTAACGTATTTTGAAGACTATATAACTTTACCATATCGATTTTCCTTTCTTAATTTTTTATTCACATTTCATACAGGAAATTCTTTTCCATTTCCTGTTTAATATAACACTTAAATATTACAAAAAACTTACTAAAATTCGAAAGTTTCCTTTCTTTCGCTATTCTGCTTTAATCTTCTGTATAATTCTGCATCAGTTGCCTTTTCATATGGATTTACAAAGAGAATACCGACAATTCCGAATGTTATGGAACTTAGAATCTCCCACAAGATAAACGACAGCCCCAAGACAAAGGTATCCCATTTATTACCATCCATCATCTCCCTGCTTTTTGCGAAGGCCTCCTCTTTCGTCATATCCGGATTTTCTGCGAGCAGATAAGGAATCATATAATACTCATAATTCTTTATGATCCCCGGAACGATCAATAATAATGTCCACAAAAACAAATATAACTTCCGGAAGAAACAGATTTTTACAATATTCATATAACGGGAACCGTCAAATCCATATAACATTTCCTTTAATTCCGCCGGTCTCTCTGCATTTTGCAGGAAAAAGCGGCTTCCTCCAAATTCCAGCACATTGAAAACAAAAATCTCCAATAATAGACCGATCAATGCAATGATTAAAAATATGATTCCAAATGCTGTCTTTGTAAGCAAACGTAACAACGGGATCGGACTCAGTTTTTCAAAAAACGAATTCTGCACGGTATCCTTTAAAGTATCCTGTACCGTCGATTGATTATAATCTTCATCGATGTTAAAATCCTCGTCTATGATGGAGTCCCCATCATCAAAATCATAATCCTCCGAATCTAAAAATTCGTCTTCAAAATACTCCGTTATGCTCTGATCGTCATGCCTTGACAATGAAGAGTTTGAATTGCCAGATGATGAATTGAATCCGCCTGCAACCAGCCATAAAATAAGTGCTACCAGTACGCATTTCCAATAATTTCGCTTAAATGCTGCTTTCCCTTTTTCTTTTAATTCTGCTCTTGTCCACATATATCTCTCTCCTATCAACAAATTCATTATTTTATCTATATTATATCAGGAATTATAGATATATTTCTTACAAATATCTAAAATTTTATCCTTATATATATATAACGTATTGAAAGTCCAAAATGTGACACTTTTTTTATAATTGATACGAAAAATTATTTTCTCACAAACTGCTAATCGCAAAAATACTCCGATCCTTCAAGAGACCAGAGTATTTCTGCTGTGTGTATTTATTTATTATGTCAAAATCTTATGAAACATCCTTAACGGATATCGATCAAAAACCGATAGCGGCAAATCGGAACATTCGGTCCCGATTTGTCCATGCCATCGCAAAATGAAAGCTAACAATTTTATGAATTATATTTATCAATATCTAAGGCTTTTTCTTTAAAATTTACAATAACGTTTGTTGCAGCATCGCCAATTACATTCAAAGTGATAACCGCCATGCCAGGCAGATAATTCATAGCCAGCACAAGAGAATAGCCAATCAAGCATAATTCCGTGTTAAATCCAAGTCCCATCATAACAACGTATACCATTGTTGTTCCGGCAACCGGTATTGCCGGTGTTCCAACTGCGGTACAGATTGAAAGGAATGCTGCCATTGCCAGCGTTGCAGGTGTTACATTGATACCTGCTGCCGTTCCGATAAACGTAATCGCACACATATGCATTGCAGTGGTTCCGTTCATATTGATCGTCATGCCGGTCGGAAGAACGAAAGATGAGATTTCCTCGGAACATCCGAGTTCATCGATACATGTACTTGTATTTAATGGCAATGTTGCAGCGGAAGAATTACATGCGGCAGCAAACACGCCTACTTTTGCGACTTTCTTCATAAATTTTATCGGACTCAATCCTGTTGTCAGGAGAATGCCGATTGGATAAATCGTGCATACGAGAATCAGCGAAACGCAGATCGTCGTTACAATCCATGCAACTGTCGGTAAAATATATTCGACTCCGTATACGGCGAGTGCACGGGAGATCATGCAGAAAATACCGATTGGAGCACATTTGTTGATCAGCCAGTTTAAAAAGTACTGAACAATTTCATTGGCGTCTTCAATAACTGCCTTTAAATTCTTTGTCTTTTCCGGAATCACCGTCATGATCAGTCCAAGAACGATTGCGATCACTACTACTGAAAGAATCGTATTATTTGAAGACATTGCGCTGATCCAGTTTTGCGGAACTGCATTTACTACAGTAACGAGTGGATTATAACCTTCCATTGTGACCAGTTCATTTACCTCTTCACCCGGAAGTGTAACATTAAACACGCCAAGACATTTTACCCCGTATGCCATTGCTGCAGCAAGCGTCGCTGCTACAACATAGAAACAAAGATAGGTAATCAATGTTCTCACCGCTATTTTACCAAGCCTCTTTGGATCTGCGAGAGAGCACAAGGCAAGACTTAATGAAGTGAGAACCAATGGAACGATCATCATCTGCAATGCATGCATAAACAATTGTCCGATGATATAGAATAACCCGATTCCCTCTAAACTGGTCGTTGCTGTAATATCCTGAAACAGAAGCGCATCAACGATATTCCAGATTTTCTCTGCATCACTGCCAGCAACCATCTGCTTGATCAGCAGACATACGATTCCAACTGCAAAACCTGCCGCAACGGAAATCAGCATGTTTCTGACAAGTGAATTCTTTTTATTTTTGGTATTACCCATAAAAACACCCTTTCTCCATTTTTATGTGTAACCTCATATAAAAGAAAAAAATCAATAAACCAGTTCGATATTATGTTCCAGGCAATAAGCAATCCAGACCTCATTCGGTTTCTGATCTGTAACCAGATAATCAACTTGACCCAAATCCATGATCCGGACAAATGCGGCACGATCAAATTTTGTATGGTCCGCCAGTAAAATCACTTTTTCAGCCTGATTGATCATGAGCTTTTTAATTTCCGCTTCTCCTTCGCTGGAATCCTGCACGCCGCGTTCCATATCCAACGCTTGACAGCTGATCAGAGCAATATTTACGTTATATTTATAAATATTCTCCTTCGCCACGCTTCCCTGAAGCGATAAATACTTTTTGTTAAATTCTCCGCCTGTAGAAATAATATGAATATTCTTTGAAGCCAATTCTAAAAAAATATTGGTTGAGTTCGAAACTAATATCAGTTCCAGTTCTTCGGGTATAAATTTCAACGCCTCTGCAACTGTTGTACTGGAATCCGCAAACAGAGTATTTCCGTTTTGGATCAGGGGAGTTACAAGACGGGCAATCGTTCTTTTTTCATCAGTTCGTACATCTTTTCGTTTAATAAAATGAATTCCCTTGTACTTTTTCTGTTCATTTAAAATTGCACCGCCATGAACACGAGTGAGTAGGCCTTCTGATTCTAATTTTGTTAAATCCTTCCGGATCGTTTCCTCTGTCACATCGCATAAT
>JAUNOI010000095.1 GCA_030531165.1 Lachnospiraceae bacterium | reverse complement strand
AATTCATATCAAAATCTTTTCAAAATTTAGCTTGACATATTACCAGATTGCTTTCAAATTTATTTCACAATTAAATTTATCAATGTTTCGTGTTATAAAAGATAAAAAATTGTATTATTTTCTCGTTTAGTATATATTAGAAGAAAGAATTTGTAAAATTGATGGTTATAATATAAAGAATCGAATAATTCGATGAAGGAGATGCTTATGGATATTAAAAATCTGATTACTTTTATTCATGTTGCGGAACTGCGGAGTTTCACAAGAGCGGGTGAAAAACTTGGATACTCCCAGTCGACCGTGTCGTTTCAGATCAAGCAACTGGAGACAGAATTAGAATCGCAGTTATTTGAACGAATTAATCATACAGTGGTTTTGACGGAACGGGGCAGAGAGGTGTTAAATTACGCGCAGCAGATTCAGAAATTGACGATGGAATTAAAAGGCAGTATGCAGGAGCAGGATGAGAGAGAACTTGCCGGAACGATCCGTCTAGCAATGGCGGATTCACTGTGCTATTCTTTATTGAGTGAAAATTTTTCTGCTTTTCGGGAACAGCATCCGGGAATTCTGTTAAAGATTATTGCCGCAGGAACAGAAGAGATGCTGCAGTTGATGAATCGCAATGAAGTGGATGCAATTCTGACATTGGACAGTCATACTTATAATACGGAATATGTGATTGTCCGTGAGGAAAAAGTGGAAACACATTTTGTGGCGGGAACCGACAATTTGTTGTGCGGGAGAAAAGCAATTCCGATTCAGGAACTCGTGCAGCAGCCATTTATCTTAACAGAAAAGGGAATGAGTTATCGTAGGCTGATGGATGAGAAGCTGGCAGGAATGTCGTTGGAAGTTCAGCCGGTTTTGGAGATTGGAAGCGCGGATCTGATCTGCTCACTTGTCAGCCAGAATATTGGAATTTCGTTTCTACCGGATTATGTAACTGAGAACGGCGTAAAAGAGGGAAAATTAAAGTATCTGAATGTAAATGACTTTGAAATTGAGATATGGAAACAACTTTTATACCATCGAAATAAATGGGTGTCGCCGCAAATGGAAGTCGTTTTGCAATATTGCGTGGAGAAGGAATTTTCATAGATAGTTGAGCAAGAAAGCTTCTTTTTCCACAACATGCGGATGGGAAAAGAAGCTTTCGTTCAGTCATAAGTTATTCGAATGATCGAGGATCCATTGATGCAAAGTATTCAGACGTAAAGTTCAAAAACTGTTTGTCAGCACGTGTCAGATAGCGGTCTTTTTTCCAGCTTAACCCGATCGTTGTAATGCAGGGCGGTTCGGAAACCTCGATATACCGAAGATAGCCATTCTGATACAATGGATCTTTTAATAGGGCGGAAAGTGGAGAAAATGCGATGCCAAATCCGTTTTTGATATAACTTGGAATCGAGGAAGTGTCGGATGTTTCGACGATGATCCGCGGATGGATGTTGGTGGACGCAAAGAAGCGGTCTGCGAGTTCTCGGATGCCGTAACCTGGAAGTGCGGTGATAAAATCCTCATTTTCCAGTTCGTGTAAAGCAATTGTATTTTTTTTATCAAGCCAGTGTCCGGGTGGATAGATGATCGGACACGTTTCCTGGATCAGGTCAATCGTATTGATTGTATCATTTTCCGGAAGTGGAGGAGCACAGATCGCAAAGTCTGCTTCGCCAGCGCAAAATTGTTTGATCAGCTGGTCGCGTTTAGCGGAAGTCTGGTGAAAATCGATGTCAGGAACCTGTTTTTTAAATTGAGAAAGAAGACCTGACATATACAGACTTGCATTTGTGATAATTGAAACTGAATTTTCCTGCTTTTTTGCAAGGTCATTTAATTCTCTTCTCGCATCGGTCAGTTCAAAAAAGACGGTCTGAACATGGCGGTAGAAACGACGACCGTATTCATTGAGACGGATGCGACGTCCGACATGATCAAATAAAGGCACGCCGAGTTCCGTTTCTAGTTCGGTGATCGTTTTACTGATAAAGGGTTGTGCCACCGCAAGCTGTTCGGCCGCCTTTGTCATATGTTCTAATTCTGCCACCGTTTTAAAGAAAATCAGGTGCTTCATTTCCATGATCTTATCCTCCTGTGTTTTGTAAATAGTATACAATAAAATAAAAAATAACAACAGACTTTTGTGTAAAATTTATAAAAATTTAATTATATATTCATATAAAATTATATATTTTACATGATTGAATCTTGTCATTTATAATAGAAGAAAAGATGTAGAAAGGGGCGGTTTTATGGAATTAAAGAAACTTATTTACACGGTTGAGGATGGTATCGCGGTTATTACGATGAACTACATGAAGAATCTGAATGCGATTGATGAGCAGATGGCGGATGAGCTGATGTATGTCGTTGATGCGGCTGAGAAGGATCCGGAAGTCAAGGTTGTGGTACTGAAAGGCACCGACAGAGCATTTTCTGCTGGTGGAGATATCGGCTATTTTTATAAGTTGATCCAGGCAGGCGGAGAAGTGAATATGGATGGCCTGATTGCAAAAGTTGGAGTAGTAGCGGACGGCTTGAAGAAGATGAGCAAGATGGTGATCACTTCCGTGTGCGGAGCTGCTGCAGGTGCAGGTGTCAGTCTTGCTTTGGGTGGAGATTTTATGATCTGTGCGGACAATGCAAAATTTATTCTTGCATTTGTAAATTTAGGATTGGTACCGGATACGGGTGCAACCTATCTTCTTTCAAAGAGCATTGGTGTAACGCGTGCATTGGAACTTGCGGCGACTGGACGCCCTGTTGGAGCGGAAGAAGCAAAAGAACTCGGACTTGTTTATAAGATCACAACAAAGGAAGAATTGGATGAAGTGACGATGAAGTTTGCGAAAAAACTTGCAGCGGGTCCTCTGCTTTCCTATAAGAATATTAAGAAACAGATTTATGATGCAAATTATGCAGATTATAAGAAATGGCTCGATGAAACTGAGATTCCTACGCAGCGTGAATGTGCGGCTTCCATGGATTTTCAGGAAGGATGCAAAGCATTTATGGAAAAGCGCAGACCTCAGTTTGAAGGAAAATAATACAATACGGAAAGGTGGTAACCAATTTGAGATCAAAAGTCGTAAATTTAGAAGATGTCCTTACAAAATTTCAGGATGGCCAGACGATTATGTTCGGCGACTGGCATGGTGAGCTTTCCGCAGAAGAGATTATCACAGGAATGCTCGAAAAAGGTGTAAAGGATATTGATGCAATTGCTGTTTCGGGTGGTATGTCGGATCAGGGAGTTGGTCGTCTGATCGTTGAACATCGGGTAAAAAGCCTTGCGACAACACATATTGGATTGAATCCGGTTGCGCGAGATCAGATGTTTGCGGGAGAACTGGACGTTGAGTTTATTCCGCAGGGAACATTTGCAGAACGGATTCGATGCGGTGGGGCAGGACTTGGTGGATGCCTGACTCCGACCGGTGTTGGTACAGATGTAGAAAAAGGTAAGCAAAAACTGACGATCGATGGTAAAGAATATCTGCTTGAATTGCCGCTCCATGCGGACGTTGCTTTGATCAAAGCGTGGAAAGCGGATACAGCGGGCAATATCAAGTTCCGTCTGACCGGCAGAGCGACGAACAGCTATATGGCATTTGCAGCGGATACGGTTATTGTGGAAGTAGAAGAACTGGTAGAAGTCGGTGAACTTGGACCGGATGAAATCGATGTGGCGGCGCCGATCATCGATATGGTTTATGTCAGAACCGGTGAGAAGAAACCGATCTGTCCGATGTGGCAGAGAGCAAAGGCAAAAGCAGAAGGAGGTAAAAAGTAATGGCAGGATTGACAGGACGTGCATTGATTGCGGCGCGTTGCGCCAAGTTTTTTAAGGACGGCGATTTTGTAAATCTTGGAATTGGCCTTCCGCTGATGTGTGTAAATTATCTGCCTGAAGGTGTTGATCTCTGGTTAGAAGCGGAGATTGGGATTGTTGGATGCGGAGCTTCTCCTTCATGGGATGATGCAGACCCAGACTTGATCGATGCAGGCGGACAGCCCGCTTCCGTAATCCGGGGCGGCAGCGTATGTGATCATACGACTTCCTTTGCATTTATCCGGGGTGGACATGTCGATGCGACGGTTCTTGGAACTCTGCAGGTGGATCAGGAAGGGAATATTGCAAACTGGACGATTCCAGGCAAGCTGGTTCCGGGCATGGGTGGAGCAATGGATCTTTGCGCAGGTGTAAAAAAGATCATCGTTGCAACGGATCATTGTGAAAAGAGTGGTAAATCGAAGATACTAAAGAAATGTACGCTTCCGTTGACTGGCGCAAAATGTGTAACGGATATTGTAACAGAACGGTGTTATTTTGAAGTCGGAGAAGAAGGGTTAATTCTTCGGGAACTTGCTCCGGGATATACCGTAGAAGATATTCGGGCATGTACAGATGCGGACTTTACGGTTGCAGATACAATCGGTATCATGGAATAAGAACATAAATATAAGCTAAGGAGGCATCTGCTGTATGATAGGAAATGATCAGGCGGCAGATGCCTTTTATCCGGTTGGAAGCGTCTGAATGAAAAGGAATGATTTGAGTTGCTGTTTGTGATATAATTATCTGAAATGAAATTAAAAAATCAGGAGATAATCAAATGCTAAGTTTTGTAAATGACTATTCAGAAGGAGCACACGAAAAAATTCTAAAAGAATTGTTGAAAACGAATATGGAAGCTTTAGGAGGATATGGGAGTGACCGGTATTGCGAATCGGCAAAGCAAAAAATCAGAAAAGCATGTGCGTGCAAAGATGCGGATATTTATTTTTTCGTTGGAGGAACGCAGACGAATCAGGTCGTCATCGATTCGATGCTGAAACGATATGAAGGGGTAATTGCAGCAGAATCCGGCCATATTCATGTTCATGAAGCCGGTGCGGTTGAGTTTACCGGACATAAAGTATTGGATCTGCCTCAGGAAGATGGAAAGTTATCATCGAGTGTTTTAGAACGGTATCTACAAACATTTTATCAGGATGAAAACCACGATCATATGGTATTTCCGGGGATGGTTTATATTTCTCATCCGACAGAATATGGAACATTGTATACAAAGCAGGAGCTGGAAGAGCTTTCCGGTGTATGCAATCAATATCAGATTCCCCTTTATCTGGATGGAGCACGTTTAGGGTACGGACTTGCAAGTGCGGATACGGATGTAACCTTACCGGATATTGCAAAATACTGTGATGTATTTTACATTGGAGGTACGAAAGTTGGGGCATTGTGCGGAGAGGCGGTCGTATTTACAAAGAACAATACACCGAAACATTTTGTGACGATAATAAAGCAGCATGGAGCGCTGCTCGCAAAAGGACGATTGCTTGGAATTCAGTTTGATGTTTTGTTTACCAACAATCTGTATATCGAAATAGCGAAACATGCAATCGATATGGCGGATGTGTTAAAAAAGGCATTAGAAGAAAAGGGATACCATTTTTACATAAAGTCACCGACGAATCAGATTTTTATTATTTTGGAAGATCAGCAGATGGAACGGCTGCAAAAGAACGTTGCATTTAGTTTTTGGGAGAAATACGACGAGACGCATACGATCATTCGTCTGGCAACCAGTTGGGCGACGGACAAGACAGCAGTCGATGCGTTGATTTCCGTTTTATAGGTTACTTGTTTGGGCGAAAAGGGACAACAAAATTCTTTTAAAAGTGAGGCATTATATGAAGACGAGAGAAGAGGCGCTGGCTTATGGATTATCATTTCCAAATACATATCAGGCTGCTCCGTTTCGTGATCCGAATTGGCAGCTTGTAAGAGTTCAAGGAAGCAAAAAAGCATTTCTCTGGACGTATGAGAGGGATGGATATATCAATCTCAATGTTAAGGTTGATTCTGAATGGAGAGAATTTTGGCGGAATACATACCAGTCTGTGATACCTGGCTGGCATCAGAATAAAGAACATTGGAATACAATTATTTTGGATGGTACAATTCCTGAAAAGGATATCAAAAGAATGATTGCGGAAAGTTATGATCTGGTTACGGACAGTCCGTCAAAAAGGATTTATGAGGCTGTCAAAAGAATTCCAAAAGGAAAAGTCGCAACTTATGGACAGATTGCGGAACTTGCGGGGAACAAAAAGATGGCAAGAGCGGTTGGCAATGCCCTGCATAAAAACCCTGATCCGGATTTGATACCATGTTATAAAGTTGTCAATGCGAAAGGAGAACTTGCAAAGGCGTTTGTGTTTGGAGGAGAAGAAGCTCAGGCAAAACTGTTGGAAGCGGAGGGCATTCACGTATCCGACGGCAAAGTTGATTTGGGAAAATATGGGATGTCAGCATTAGATATGTATGAAGTGATGATTTAATTTGTCAATATTTGTGCTTTATTTTTTATTCGTTTAGAATCATTTGTGCTAAACGTTAAATGAAAAAGTGAATTCGTGATTTTTACAAAGTATCGATTTTGCAAGACTAAATTCCACATACCTTTTTTCGTGTAGGATTAAATTCGGCAGTGGA
>JAUNOI010000025.1 GCA_030531165.1 Lachnospiraceae bacterium | reverse complement strand
TTCATCTCAATACCTCCTAACAAACGAAACAAAAATACGTATATTCAAGTTAACATATATATTTCTTAATGTCAAATATTTGAGTAAAAAATTCATATAATAGGAAGTTATTCATATTTTTAATATTTTTTCATAATATGTAAAAAATAGGTGCAGGATATATTAGAAAATGAATTATATTTGGTCAGGAATGATTTTAATCAGCATTGTATATGCAACTTTTCATGGAACAATGCAGCAGTTGTCGGAGGAAATCTTAAATTCTTCAAAAGAGGCGATAAGTCTATGTATTTATATGGCGGGAGTTGTTGGTATTTGGACGGGAATGATGAAGGCGGCAGAAGAAGTTGGTATTTTAAAGAAACTGGAGAAGATACTTATGCCAATGATACATTTTTTATTTCCTAAAATAGAAGATCGGGAAACAAAAGAATATATTGCGGTCAATATGGCGGCTAATGTGCTAGGGCTTGGATGGGCGGCTACGCCGAGCGGTTTAAAAGCGATGAAATGCCTTCAAAAAATGAATCATTACTCGGATATTGCGAGTGTGGAAATGTGTACATTATTAATCATCAATATATCGTCTCTCCAGTTGATCCCCGTTAATATTATCGCTTATCGGAGTCAGTTTGGGAGTGTGGATCCTACCTCAATTGTATTGCCGGCGATTTTGGCAACTGCAGTAAGTACGGGAGCAGGAATCGTATTTTGTAAAGTAATGCAAACTATGTTAAGATAAAAACAGTATTTTAAATTTTGGAGAATCATTATGAAGAAATTAGTGTTAGGAATTCTTGCCCATGTGGATGCGGGGAAGACAACTTTATCAGAAGCGATGCTTTATCTTTCTGGGAGTATTCGAAAAATCGGGCGGGTGGATAAAAAGGATGCTTTTTTAGATACATATGAATTGGAAAGAGCAAGAGGGATTACGATTTTTTCAAAACAGGCGGAGATGGCGTATGAGAATATGAATATCACATTGCTCGATACACCGGGGCATGTGGATTTCTCGACTGAAATGGAACGGACACTTCAGGTACTGGATTATGCAATTTTGGTTATCAGTGGCGCTGATGGATGCCAGGGACATACAGAGACTTTGTGGAGACTGTTGAATCGATATCAGGTTCCGGTTTTCTTATTTATTAATAAGATGGATCAGATGGGAACGGACAAAGATAAAATTCTTGATGAATTGAAGAACAGGTTGAGTGATGCATGTATTGATTTTACAGATGATTTATCAGAACAGTTTTATGAAAATGCTGCAATGACAGAAGAATATTTATTGGATGATTTTCTTGAAAACGGCAGGTTAGATAAAACATTAATTGCGAGAGCCATTAGAGAAAGGAAGATATTTCCGTGTTTTTTTGGCTCGGCACTCAGATTACAGGGTGTAGAAGAATTTTTGCAGGGAATCAATACGTATATGCAGGAAAAGCATTATCCGAAAGAGTTTGGGGCGAGAGTATTTAAGATTACGAGGGATGATCAGGGAAATCGTCTGACTTATTTGAAGGTAACAGGAGGAATACTTAGAGCAAAAGATCTCTTGAGAACAGAGCATTGGGAAGAGAAAATCAATCAGATCCGCATTTATTCGGGAACGAAATATCAAATGATTAATGAAGCTTCTGCGGGAATGATCTGTGCAGTTACGGGATTGTCACAGACGAAGATAGGGGAAGGATTTGGTATTGAGCAGGGAGAAATCTTACCGGTATTAGAGCCTGTTCTGCATTATCAGATTTTACTGCCGGAGGATATCGATGCAGCAGTGATGCTTCCGAAATTAAAGCAGTTGGAAGAAGAGGATCCGCAGCTTCATATTGTCTGGGATGAAGAATTGCAGGAAATTCAGGCACAGATCATGGGAGATGTTCAGATTGAAATTTTACAAAATATCATCAAAGAGCGTTTTGATGTAGATGTAGCCTTTGATACAGGAAATATTGTCTATAAGGAGACGATCAACAGCACAGTAGAAGGAGTTGGACATTTTGAACCGTTAAGGCATTATGCAGAAGTACATTTGATTTTGGAACCCGGTGAACGGGGAAGCGGAATAATGATCGATACAAATTGCAGTGAAGATTTACTAGACCGCAATTGGCAGAGATTAATTATGACCCATCTATATGAGAAGGAACACAGAGGTGTACTGATCGGGGCGCCGCTTACGGATATCAAAATAACGCTTGCAGCAGGAAAAGCACATAAAAAGCATACAGAGGGAGGGGATTTCCGGCAGGCGACATATCGTGCAGTCAGACAGGGACTCAGACAGGCAGAGAGCGTTATGCTGGAGCCATTTTATTCATTTCGTATGGAACTGCCGGAGAACTGTGTCGGACGGGCTATGATGGATGTTGATCAGATGTATGGGACATGCAAGATCGCATATGAGGAACATACAGCGGATAATATGACTGTCTTGAAGGGAAGTGCACCTGTGGCCTGTATGAGAGGTTATCAACGTGAATTTGCCTCTTATACAAAGGGATATGGAAGAATGTTCTGTACCTTGAAAGGATATGAAAAATGCCACAATCCCGAGGAGGTTATGCAGGCATATCCATATGATCCGGAAGCGGATATCATGAATCCCACTGGATCGGTATTCTGTGCACATGGGACAGGTTTTCTCGTCAATTGGGATCAGGTCAAGGATTATATGCATATTGACAGCGTTTTGGAGCCGGAAAAACAGCAGGATGATAAAGTGCATGTACCAGTGAGAAATGTGCAGGAAGAAGATATATGGATTGGCGATGATGAGATTGAGCAGATTATGAGACAGACTTTTTATGCTAATAAATCGGATAAATCAAAGGTAAGAAGACGGTATCATACAAAAAAACCAGATGGACTTGCTGATTTCAACTATAAGGGGAGGAAACAGCCTGATAGCAGGAAAAAAGAAAAATATCTTCTTGTCGACGGATATAATATTATATTTGCATGGAAAGAATTAAAGGAACTTGCAAATGTAAATCTGGATAGTGCAAGGGACAAGTTGTTGGATATCCTGTCGGATTATCATGGAACAGGACAGGGAAATATGATCGTTGTATTTGATGCCTATCGCGTGAAAGGACATCGGACGGAAGTCATGGATTATCAAAATATTCATGTTGTATATACAAAAGAAGCGGAAACAGCGGATGCTTTCATCGAAAAATTCGCACATGATCATAAACAAACGTATGATATTACGGTAGCGACGTCCGATTATCTGGAACAGATCATTATTACCGGGCAGGGATGTAAATTGCTGTCTGCAAGAGAACTGGAGCAAATGGTTGATCAGAAAAAAGAAGAAATCAGAGAGCAGCTGGAGATGCAGGTGCAAAAGAGAAATACGCTTGGAGAGCTGTTGAAAGAATTTGAATAAGGAAAACAGAGGGTGAATGGATCATCCTCTGTTTTTTTGTGCTTTTAGTAATATCATTTCAGAATTATCTCATAATCATATATAAATAGAAATAAAGGTATAGAGTTTTTTATGATTTCTTATCTTTCTAACAGTATTATCCCAATCTTATTTTTTCTGATTATTTTCAATGGATACAGGCAAAAAAAGGATGTTTATCAGGAATTTTTAAAAGGAGTGACCGAAGGATTTCATATTGTGTTTGAGATCGCTCCAACTTTGATCGGCCTTTTGCTCGCAGTAGGCATGATGCGTGCATCCGGATTTTTGGATTTTATTCTGAAATGGCTGTCACCATTGGCAGGTGTCTTAAATGTACCGTCTGATATCATTCCAGTCGTTATTACAAAATTATTTTCTTCTTCTGCAGCAACAGGATTGTTGCTCGATATATTCAAGCAATATGGTCCCGATTCAAAGTCAGGATTTATTTCATCTCTGATACTAAGTTCCACGGAAACTGTATTTTACACGATGTCAGTTTATTTTAGTTATATCGGGGTGAAAAAAACAAGGTGGACGCTTCCAGGTGCACTCGTTTCTATTATAGCAGGAACAATTGCGAGTATTCTGATCGGAAATTACTTATTTTAATTTAAAGTTTCTAAAACAAGTTGTATAAAAGTGAATTTATTTCATTTGTAAAGTGAAAATAATTTTGGTATAATTTCGTTTGTCGACATGCGAAAAATATAAAGAAAATAAAGTGATTACTGTCGAAAACAGTAAAAACAAAAGGAAAAATGATTAGAGAAGGAGAAATTTAAATGAGCAACTGTGTAGAAATTAGGTGGCACGGCCGCGGTGGACAGGGTGCCAAAACAGCTGCATTATTATTGGCAGATGTTGCATTCCAGACAGGAAAGCATGTACAGGGGTTTCCGGAATATGGTCCAGAGCGTATGGGTGCGCCGATTACGGCATATAACCGAATCAGTGATGATGTTGTGCGTGTACATTCAAATATTTATGATCCCGAATTTGTCGTTGTCGTGGATGAGACATTATTGGAGACCGTAGATGTGACGAACGGATTAAAGAAAGATGGTGCGATCGTGATTAATACGGCAAAATCAAAAGAAGAAATTCTTCCTCATTTAAAAGGATACGAGGGAAAGGTTTATACGATTGATGCGAAGAAAGTATCTCTTGCGTGTCTTGGAAAGTATTTTCCCAATACGCCGATGCTGGCGGCAATTGTAAAGGTATCCGGAATTATGGATGAGGAGTTGTTCATAAATGAAATGAGAGCTTCCTATCAACATAAATTTGCCAGCAAACCGGAGGTTATCGACGGCAACATGAGAGCATTGAAGATGGCATTAAGGGAGGTTCAGTAATCATGGCAGTGGATTTAGAAAAATTACATTTAAAAGCACCATGGCAGGATCTGACGACAGGAATGATGATTCATGAAGGCGGAACTGCAAAGGAGTTTCATACAGGTGAATGGACAGCGGTCAAACCTCATGTGAATGAATCGGAATGCAGACAGTGTTTATTGTGCGTGCAGGTATGCCCGGATAGTGCAATTCCATACGATGGAAAAGAAAGAGTCGCAGTTGATACGGAACATTGCAAAGGATGTGGAATCTGCGCGCATATATGCCCATTTGGAGCAATTGAAATGGAGGGATTTTAAAATGGCAAAAAGAGATCGTTTATCAGGAAATGAGGCAGTTGCATTTGCATTGCGTCAGATTAATCCGGATGTATTTCCGGCATTTCCGATTACTCCATCTACGGAAATTCCACAGTATTTTGCTTCATTTGCAGCAAATGGACAAGTAGATACCGAGTTTATTCCGGTAGAATCGGAACATAGTTCGATGAGTGCGGCAATTGGAGCATCTGCAGCAGGTGCAAGAGCGTTAACGGCAACTTCTTCCTGCGGACTTGCCTTGATGTGGGAGGAACTATATGTAGCGGCTTCGAACCGCCTTCCGGTTGCACTGGCACTCGTAAACCGCGCATTATCCGGTCCAATCAATATTAACTGTGACCACTCAGATTCGATGGGTGCGAGAGATTCGGGATGGATCCAGATTTATGCAGAAAATAATCAGGAAGCATATGACAATATGATTCAGGCATTTCGTATTTCAGAACATAAGGATGTACAGTTACCGATCATGATTTGCCAGGATGGATTTATTACCTCTCATGCGGTAGAAAATATTACCTTATTAGAAGATGAAGAAGTCAAAGGATTTGTGGGAGAATATGAACCGGAACATTATCTGTTAAATCCGGAATGTCCGACCGCTGTTGGTCCGTATTCGGTAACCGATTATTATATGGAAGCAAAGCGTGCACAGGCAGAAGCAATGAAGAATTCAAAGCAGGTGATTCTGGATATTGCAAAAGAATTTGGCGAAATGTCAGGAAGAAATTATGGATTGTTTGAGGAATATTGTTTGGATGATGCAGATTATGCAGTTGTCATGATCGGATCCGCAGCAGGAACGACAAAAGATGCGATCGATGAATTGCGCAAGCAGGGTAAAAAAGTCGGCTTGTTGAAAGTGCGAGTGTTCCGTCCATTCCCGGCAGAGGAAATTGCAGCGGCACTCGCAAATGTAAAGGCAGTTGCAGTTATGGATCGTGCGGACAGCTTCAGTGATCATGGAGGACCTTTGGGAGCGGAGGTTATGGCAGCGCTGTTCCGCTCACGTTCTCAGGCATATGCAATTAATATCGTATATGGTTTAGGAGGACGAGATGTACGCGTCGAGGATATGGAACAGGTGTATGCAGAGTTAGAACGAATTGCCGAGACTGGTGAAACAGGCGATACTTATCGTTATATGGGTGTCAGAGAGCAGGCGTAAAGGAGAGAAAATATGAGTTATAATTTTAAAGAAATTATGAGCAGACCGGAACGTCTTGCTCCGGGACATAGAATGTGTGCAGGGTGCGGCGGTACGATTGCGGCAAGAAACGTATTAAGAGCCCTTCATCCGGGCGATCATGCGGTTATCGGTAATGCAACGGGATGTATGGAAGTATCGACATTTATGTATCCGTATACGGCATGGCAGGATAGTTATATTCATAATGCATTTGAAAATGCAGGTGCTACGATCAGCGGTGTCGAAGGTGCTTATAATGTATTAAAGAGAAAAGGCAAGTTAAAAGAAGATGAGACATTCAAATTTATTACATTTGGTGGTGACGGCGGTACTTATGATATCGGTTTTCAGTCTCTGTCAGGTGCGGTAGAGCGAAATCATGATTTTGTCTATGTATGCTATGACAACGGTGCGTATATGAATACAGGAATTCAGCGTTCTTCGGCAACTCCAATGTATGCGGATACGACAACAACTCCGGTTGGCAGTCAAAGTGCCGGAAAACCTCAAAACCGCAAGGACCTGACGAATATTCTGGTGGAACATGATATTCCATATGCGGCACAGACAACATTTGTGCAGAATTTTAAAGATTTACATATCAAGGCGGAAAAGGCAATCTATACGCCGGGGGCTGCATTTTTAAATATTATGGCTCCATGTCCGCGTGGTTGGAGATACAATACTCCGGAAATACTGGATATCTGTGAATTGGGTGTAGAGACTTGTTATTGGCCTTTATTTGAGGTGGTTGAAGGCGAGTATCATTTATCCTATGAACCAAAGAAAAAGCTCCCAATTGAGGATTTCCTGCGTCCACAGGGACGATTCAAACACTTATTTAAAAAGGAAAATGAACATCTGATCGAAGAATTTCAGAAGGAAGTTGATCGCAGATGGGAAAGTCTGTTGAAGAAGTGTAAATAAAAATAAATATAAAAATGCTGTTTTCAGATATGGTAAAATAAGTCTGGAGACAGCATTTTTGTTTTATAAATGATAAACATAGAGTGTGTTATTTGATTTACGGGAGGCTTAAAAGAATATGAAATTATCAAATTCCAGAAGGTTACAAAGTATTGCCGATCTTTTACAGGAAAAAGGATTTGTTAAGGCCAGAGAACTGTCAGCATTATATGAAGTAAGTATGGAGACAATACGAAAAGATTTAATGTATTTAGAAGAAAAAGGGGTTGCAAAAAAAGAATATGGAGGAGCCTCTTTATCTTTGATGGGTGTAGAAAAGGGACTGGAATTTAGAAAAATCCATGATGAAGGTAAACAGGAAATCGCCAGATGTGCAGCGGAACTTTTAAAGGAGTATCATAGTTTAATATTAGACAGTGGTTCTACCTGTCAGGCTTGTGTACCTTATATTAATCTCATTTCTTCTATGAATATCGTAACAAATTCGCTGGATGCCTGTAAGCAGTTAAATGGAAATCAACATCAGGTTTTTCTGCTTCCCGGAAGAAAACGTGAGAAGAATGGATCGGTAATTGGAAATTGGACGGAAAAATATTTGAAGAGCATTCATGTGGATATTTGTCTGATGGGAACATCAGGACTATTGGAATGTGAAGGTACTACCGCTCATTCCTATGAAGAACTGAGTACAAAGCAATACATGATCAGGCAAAGTGATATGGTATTTGTTTTAGCAGATTCCAGTAAATTTCAGGAAAAAGGAATACATACTGTGGAAGGTTGGAATATGATTGATGGAATTATTACAGATCGCAGAATCTCACAAAAAGTTTATACAAAATATAGTAAGAAAGTGCCGATTTATATTGCAGGAGAAGACAAAATTTGAATTGAACAAATCGCAAGTAATCGCAAGTGGATAATATGTGATTGAAATAATATTCTGTATTTATAAAAAAAATTAAGCAGAAGCAAAACAAAAAATCAGTTTGCCGGCAAGGAGGAAGACAAGTGAAAAAAATTGTGAAAGTAAATCCATATTATGAACCTCGTATGTGGGGAGGAGGAAAGCGATTAATAGAAGAATTCCATTATGAGACAGATGTTACTCCTTTGGGAGAAGTCTATAATGTTGTTGCTTTACCGGGACATGCGGATTGTGAAATTCCAGAAATGAATATAACTTTATCACAATTATATCAAGAAAAACCAGATTGGTTTTGTTGTGAAACAGAAGAATTACCAGTGCGTGTTAATATTTTGGATCCAGAAGCAGATTTATCTATCCAAATTCATCCAGATGATGAATTTGCAAAGTTTTATAATGGAGGACGAGGAAAACCGGAAGCATGGGTAATTTTGGATACACCGGATGATGGAAAAATTGAATTTGGACATTATGCTAAAAATCGGGAAGAATTTGTTTCATGGACCGAAAATAAGGAATGGGATAAACTGCTTCGTTATCTAAAAACGAAAAAAAATGCTTTTATTGATATTCCTGCCGGAACGCTTCATGCAATTGGTAAAGGAGTTTTAACATATAATATTTCGAGAAATGCTGACTGTACGCTTCGTTTATATGATTATGACCGTTTGGATCCTACGACAGGAAAGAAACGTGATATTCAACCGGAAGAAGTGTATGATAATGTAAATCTTCCAGACAAATTAATTGAATTTCAACAATTTCCAGCATCCAATGAATTTGGCTGTAAAGTAACGCGTTATTGGGATGAACCTGGATTATATACGATGTTCCGTTTACAGGTGGAAGAAAAAGGAAAATTCTTACATGATCGTTTTGCTTTTTATACATGCGTAAAGGGAAAAGGAAGCATCAATGAAGTTCCGATCAGACAGGGAGAAACTGTATTGGTACCAGATCATATGGGGTGGATTGAATTAAAAGGAAATATGGATTTATTTTTAGCAAGTTATCGTAATGAAAGAGAGGAAAATTGAGATGAAATTACAGTTAGCTTTAGATGATATTACATTGAAAAACGCAATACAGCTTGTTGAAGAAGTGAAAGATTTTGTTGATGTTGTAGAAATAGGAACGCCCATGGTCATTGAATACGGCATGGAGCCGGTTCGTGTGATGAAAGAAAAATTTCCGGAAATTGAGATATTAGCTGATTTAAAAATTATGGATGCCGGATATTATGAAGCAGAAAAAGCATTAAAAGCCGGAGCTGATTATATTACGGTATTAGGTGTAACTGATAACTTAACAATCAAAGGGTGTGTAGATGCTGCAAAAGATTATAAAGGCAAGGTAGTTGTAGATATGATTTGCATTCAGAACATGGAAGAGAGAATCAGAAAAATGGAAGAATTAGGAGTCGATTATGTATCTGTTCATGTAGGAGTCGATCAACAGGCTGCTGGAAGAACACCATTGGATGATCTAAAGATCATGACAGAAAATGTAACTTGTGCCAAGGTATCAGTTGCAGGGGGTATCAATGCCGATACAATTACATCATATAAAGCGTTGAACCCTGATATTATAATTGTAGGCGGCGGAATTACACATGCTAAGGATCCCAAATTTGTTGCGAAGGCCATTCATGATGCTATGTAAGGAGAAAAGGTATGAAGAAAGCAGTAAATAAAATTTTAGAAGAACTGACTCGTTTATCAGAATTTATTTGTGATGAGGAATTGGAATATATTGCAACCATTTTATACGAGGCTAATAAAGATGGAAAACGCATTTTTCTATCAGGTGCCGGCAGAAGTGGCTGTGTAACAAAATCTTTTACTAACCGACTGATGCATCTTGGATTTTCCTGTTATTTTGTGGGAGATATAACAACACCTCCTATCCGGCAAGATGATATTCTATTTCTGATCTCTGGTTCAGGGAAGACAACAGCATTAGTGAACATGGCAAAAAAGGCTAAATCCATTCATGCAGAAATTTTAACGATTACACTGCAAAGAGAAGGAGAAATTAGTCAATTGGCAAAAGCGAGCATTGTACTGCCGGGAACAACCCGTCTGCAGGATCGTGAGATGTTTTCGTCTATTCAGCCCATTGGATCAAGTTTTGAACAACTCAGCTGGCTGACATGTGATGCATTGATCATGATTTTAAAAGAAAAAATGAATCTGACAAATGATGATTTAATTGCCAATCATGCTAATTTAGAATAAAAAAATAGACATGTGTATAAACCTCTAACTGTAGGATTGCATTGTGAACCGAATGAAACACGCTCTGCGAGTTTCATCGGTTCGCGTGCGGCGGCAAATGGAAATGCGAGCATTTCCGCTTGCCTTGTGCCTTCGCGTAAATAAAAAAGGGTCAACTGCTATTTATAAAATACAGTTAACCCTTAATTTCTCTAAAAATATAAATGAATTAAAATATTTATGCTTCTAATTCTTTCATAATCTTTTCTAATGCTTCTAATGCATCAGCAGGTAATTTATCGAAACCACCTTTGCTCTTATTCTTATCTTTTACAAAGCTTACACGGTCTTCCATACGTGCTTTTAATGTTTCAACGTATTCTGGATCATCAAAATCTGCAATAAATCCAGGCCATTCTAATACTTCAATATCGGAGATTGGTCCAAATGGTTTGAATTCGGCTTTTTGTTCGATAACAGCCTCAATTACACCTAAAGTATCTTTTGGTTTGATATCTTTTCCCATGAATTCGCCTGTATTCAGGATATAACAGTCAACATTACGTTCTTCTACTAACTTTTTAAACTTGAGGTAGTCATTAGCCAGCGGATAAGTACGGAATGGATTTGCATATGGCTCTACGACTAATTTATTAGGGTCAACACCTGGTGCAAGGCGTTCTGCAGAAGAACGTTTTGTAGCTAATGTAGCTCCCATTACAGATGCTAAAGAAGAACCATTTAATTTAACCAACGGTGGAATCGTAGGGTCTTTCATAATCCAGAAAATACCATTTACAGGGGAGTTTAACTTATCAACACGGTTTGGTGACCATAATTTTGACTTGATTGCACGTCCATTACCATTTCTGATATCTTCTGTTACTAAAACAATTTTTCCGTCAGCATCCATTGTTGCAGAACAGTTCTGTGCTGTTAATAAATATTTGTTATCAGGGCATCCGGTTGGATAGTCTGCTGTTTTATCAAAATAAGTAGGTTCCATAGCGATGGAAGATGCAGTTTCGTCGTTGATAATAAATGCATCATCATGTAATACGGTTACGTTATACTTGCCGTCATGTTTTGCATGTGTGATCGTTGATTTGCCGGATCCGGATAAACCGAATACAGATGCTACATACTTACGTCCATCTTCAAAGATATATTCTTTCTGACCACCGTGACAGGAAGCATAACCATTACGGTTTGCAATAGCCCATCCGATTGTAAGAGTTCCTTTTTTGTGTTCTCCAAAATACTTCATACCCAATAATGCTGCACAGTTTGTCTCTGTATTAAAATATGTAAGACCAAGTGGATGTTCTTCGTGAGTCCACTGTGGGTTGGAGAAGATGTAGATATCCGGTTCATTGCCGATTGGACGAGACTGGGCATACATCTTTGAATATTCTTCATTAAAATACTGGAAGTTTAACATCCATGAATATAGGATATTTTCTTCGCCTTCCGGAATCAGAAGGTGTGCTTTTACCATGAATTCAGGATCTAAACCGATAATAACTTCTGCATGATATAATGTTTTCCAACGTGTATCATAAACGGCATCCATGACCTTTTTGTCTAAATCATCGGTATCTACACCAGGTGTGCTTGCAATACGTCTTGCAGCAGCACAACGTCCGGTTACAGATCCATCATTGAATAAAAGTACTTTTGCATCTTTATCAAGACCAAATGTCTCTCCTTTATAAACCGGCATATCCGTTACGATTGTACCCGGTGAATTCTTTGCTAATCTATAAGCCTGTTTTAAAGAAGTTACTTTTACAACATTGTTACCATAAAATGCTGCTTCAATGATAGAACGTGTCTTAGCAAAACCAGTTTTGCCAGCGCCGATCTCATTATGAGTATAATTTGCTTTTGTTGACATAAATAAATCCTCCTGTTTGAATTTTGTATATATTGAAATATGAAATGGATAAAATTTCATATTGATAAAATCCAAAAACTACCGCTCTATTATAGATGATTTTAAGTTTGTTGTCAATTCTTAAGAAAAAATTAGCGGTTGCTGTTCAAAGCGCTGTTCAAGTAAGGAAAGTCACATGGGCCCGAATCAAGAAAAAGCTGATAGAAACTGTCTTTTTTCTTTTGTTTTTCTGTTTTTTTCCAATAATTTTTTTCAAAAGACTGAATTTCTAGGTATCCAATATAATAGGAGAGATAGTTCCCAGGTTCTGCAAGAATTGTATGAAAAATTTCCCGGCTGATTTCATCTTTTTCCAGACCGAGATTTGATAAAAAATTTGTGACATTTTTTTGATTCCATCCTTCATAATGAACTCCAAGATCAATTCGTGCCGGAATTGCAAGATTTAATATGTGATTAATCTGATATAGTCTTGCAATTATAGTAGAATTACTACCAAAGTCTAAAAAATCGTAGCTTAAATTTTCGGCATAGACAGCCCAGCCTTCCACATAACCATCATAATTGCATAGAGACAGGACAGGATGCTTTAAATGTTCATAGAAATAGGTCGTTTGATATAGATGTCCAGGATAACCTTCATGTGCTAAAACGCTGTAAGAGGAGCTTAAAGAAGGTAATTGTTTTTTATTAATATAGATCGTGTTATTTTGAAACTGATCTATAGATGGAACCATATAAAAAGCTGGACTTACATAGTTTTCTAGACATGTTGGAACATACTTTACGACATATTTTGCATCGGAAGCAGCAGGGAAGCTGTCCGGTAAAGATTCTTTCAGCCATTTTAATATAGAAGATTCTGAATCAGGGATATAATCAGTAATATCAGTGTCCAGAAATTGTTCATATGCATTTGGATACAAATATAATATTTCTTCCAATTCTCTGTACAGAGAGTGGATATTTTTCTCCGTCATTGTAATCATTTCAGAAGGAGTGGCATCAGAACCGGTCAGTGAAGCGGCCAGTGCGGAATAGTAGGATTTTCCCTGATCGTAATAACATATTCCCAGGGGATTTTTTCCTGAACCTTTTAGTTTCGAAAGTCGGTTTCTTAGCGTTTTATATGCCGGAAGAAAAGTATATAAAATTAATGTTTTATTTCGGTTCGCATATTTCTGTTGTTGATGTCTTTTTAGATTTAGAGTTTCAATATGATCAGAAAAAGAAGTAATCAGGGGATTATCACTTGAATTTTGCAAAAAAGAATCCATTTGTTTGATGATTTGATCCAGAATTTCATCACTGCAGAAAAGTCCCTGATCAGCTTTTTCCTGTTCCATTTCATAGAGTTTCTGAAAGTAATCCGGTATTTTTTCTAAAAGAGAAAAATAGATCAAAAGGTCATCTTCTGTATGAATAGGAAATTCACATAGTGTTACGGGAAGCTGTGCCTGTATACCGGTCGTAGGCGAAAAAACAGTCTGATATAGTGGAAACTTCGAAAGATTTTTCTGTCTTTCTAAATAATCTTCTAAAATATGATAGACCTTCTGTTGAGAAGAATTTAAATCATCCTTTTGAAAAGTATGAAGTGTCGATAACTCCTTATTATAGTCAGAAGTATTTTTTAAATAAGAATTTGACAAAGAAACAGACTCTCTGAAAATATGATAGTCAGAGGGTTCTGCCAATTGATAATGTAAAGTGAGGGTATCAGCAGATACCCAGTCTGCAAATAATTTATCTAAATAAGCAGTAAAACGTTGTTGTGTATTGATCTTTGTATGCCATGTTTGATATGAAGGAAAAAATGCAGCAGATGAAATTATTATAATGAAAAGAAAGCAGAATAAGATCGTTAAGCGCCGTTTCATAAATATACCTCAAAAATAGAATCTATAAATTCATATGAGGAAAAGGAAAAAAGTATGAGAAAATGTCCGCATTGATGGATTGACGTTTAACAAGCGAATGTACTATAATAAAAGATACTTATGAAAAAGAGATCGGAGGAAAATGATGAGTAAAAAACCGTATTATATAACAACAGCAATTGCATATACATCCGGCAAACCTCATATCGGGAATACTTATGAGATTGTATTAGCAGATGCTATTGCAAGATTTAAAAGATTAGAAGGATATGATGTATTTTTCCAGACCGGAACAGATGAGCACGGACAGAAGATCGAATTAAAGGCAGAAGAAGCAGGTATCACGCCAAAAGAATTCGTAGATGAAGTCTCCGGTGAGATCAAACGCATTTGGGATCTCATGAATACATCTTATGATAAATTTATCCGTACAACAGACGATTATCATGAAAAACAGGTTCAGAAGATATTCAAAAAGCTGTACGAAAAAGGCGATATTTATAAAGGATATTATGAAGGCATGTATTGTACCCCTTGCGAATCGTTTTTTACGGAATCTCAGTTAGTGGACGGGAAGTGTCCTGACTGCGGACGTCCTGTGCAGAAAGCAAAAGAGGAAGCATATTTCTTAAAACTGAGCAAATATCAGGATCGTTTGATCGACCATATTCATGCACATCCTGAATTTATTCAGCCAGAATCCCGTAAGAATGAAATGATGAATAACTTCTTACTTCCGGGACTTCAGGATTTATGTGTTTCCAGAACCTCTTTTAAATGGGGTATTCCGGTTGATTTTGATGAAGGGCATATCGTCTATGTATGGTTGGATGCTTTAACAAACTATATTACCGGAATTGGATTTGATCTTGATGATCCGAATGTTGAACAGTTCAACAAATTCTGGCCGGCAGATCTGCATCTGATCGGTAAAGATATTATTCGTTTCCATACGATTTACTGGCCGATTATCCTGATGGCCCTTGATATTCCGCTTCCAAAACAGGTATTTGGACATCCATGGCTGCTTCAGGGTGATGGTAAGATGAGCAAATCAAAAGGAAATGTACTCTATGCGGATGATCTCATAGATTTCTTTGGCGTGGATGCGGTTCGTTATTTTGTTATTCATGAAATGCCATTTGAAAATGACGGAATTATCTCATGGGAATTGATGGTAGAACGATTAAATTCTGATCTTGCTAATGTGCTTGGTAATCTGGTTAACCGCACGATTTCGATGTCAAATAAATACTTTGACGGAATTGTTGAGGATAGAGGAGTTACAGAAGACGTTGATGCAGACTTAAAAGCAGTTGTGACCGGAACGAAGGCAAAAGCAGTTGAGAAGATGGCAAAACTCCGCGTTGCCGATGCGGTAACAGAAATCTTTGCATTATTTAAACGATGCAACAAATACATCGACGAGACGATGCCATGGGCATTAGCAAAGGATGAGACAAAACAGGATCGTCTTGCGACTGTTTTATATAATCTTGTAGAGGGGATTGTAACCGGTGCAGCATTATTAGAACCATTTATGCCGGAGACGACAGAAAAGATCCTGAAGCAGTTAAATGCACAGAAAAAATTATTTGAAGAATTAGATATATTTGGAACATATCCGAGCGGAACAAAAGTAACGGATAAGCCGGAGATTCTGTTCAAACGTCTTGATATGAAAGAGGTTATGAAAGAAGTCGAAGAACTTCAGAGAAAGCAGAAATTAGAAGCAGAAGGTCCTTTTATTGATATTGAACCAAAAGAAGAGATCAAATTCCCGGATTTCGAAAAGATGCAGTTCCAGGTTGGAGAGATCATAGCCTGTGAAGAAGTGAAAAAATCCAGAAAACTTCTTTGTTCTCAGGTTAAAATTGGTTCCCAGGTAAAACAGATCGTGTCCGGAATCAAAGGACATTATACTGCGGAAGAGATGGTCGGTAAGAAGGTCATGGTTTTAGTAAACTTAAAACCAGCGAAATTAGCCGGAGTTCTTTCCGAGGGTATGTTGCTTTGTGCGGAAGATGAAAAAGGGAATCTTTCTTTAATGGTGCCAGAGAAGGATATGCCGCCGGGAGCAGAAATCTGCTAATAAATTGATAGAAAAGTGTATAAAAAGATAGACAACGAATGTTTTCTTAAATTTGTTGTCTATTTTTTTTTATATATTTTAAAGAAGGTTTAAGAATTATAGCGCTTTTTTTGTAAAGGATGTGGACTAAAATAGATAAAAGACGGAAAAAATTTCTAAAAGGAGAAATTAGTAAGGAGGTACGTGTAATGAAGAAGATAAGTGTAGTGGTTCCATGTTTTAATGAAGAAGAAGCGATTCCTGTATATTATCAGGAAATGTGCCATGTGATGAAGGAAATGTCCGGTATAACATTTGAAATTATTTTTGTGGATGACGGTTCTTCTGATGGAACACTGACAATTTTAAAAGAATTAAATGAAAAAGATAAGAGATGTAAATATTTATCTTTTTCCAGAAATTTTGGAAAAGAAGCAGCAATCTATGCAGGATTGAAAAATACAGTAGGTGATTATGTAGCAACGATGGATGTCGATCTGCAAGATCCTCCAAGTATGCTGCCGGAGATGTATCGCATATTGATAGAAGAAGATTATGATAATGTTGCTACAAAGCGGTCGACCAGAGAAGGAGAGCCGAAAATCCGTTCTTTTCTTTCAGAAAGTTTTTACAAATTTATTAATCGTATTTCGAAAACGGAGATCGTCAATGGAGCAAGGGATTATCGCCTAATGAAAAGAAAGATGGTAGATGCGGTTCTTGAGATGAGTGAATATAACCGTTTTTCAAAAGGAATTTTTGAATGGGTAGGATTTCGTACAAAATGGCTGGAATTTCAAAATGTTGAACGTTGTGCCGGAGAGACAAAATGGTCAATCAGGAAATTGTTCGTGTATTCGATCGAAGGGATTACCGGATTTTCAGTGGCTCCATTGTCACTGGCATCAATTGTTGGAGTATGTTTTTGCCTGTTGTCATTTTTTATGATCCTTTTTATTATCATTCGGACTGTCATTTGGGGTGATCCGGTGGATGGATGGCCTTCTTTGGTATGTATTATTTTTTTTGTAGGAGGAATTCAACTTTTTTGCACGGGCATTGTCGGAGAATATTTGTCAAAAACATATTTGGAAACCAAGCATAGACCAATCTTTATCTTAAAGGATTCCAGCGATGCGAAAAATGGTAAATGCTATGAAAAGTAAAAAAGAGATCTACAAAAACCCGTATTTCATTTTATTTGCGGTCACTGTATTGATCTGTGCTTTTTTTTGTGGGAAGAACGGAATGTTTGGTTCAAAAGTTGACTGGATCAGCCAGCATAGTGTGCTGCCCGAATATTTTCGAAGACATTTTTATGAAACAAAGAAGCTGTTTCCAGAATTTGCATTAAATATCGGAGGAGGACAGAATATCTATCATTTTTCATATTATGGATTATATAGTCCGATTGTATTGTTGTCATATCTTTTCCCATTTATAAAAATGTCCGATTATATGATGGCAGCGCAGTTTTTATGTTTGGCAGCATCTGTTCTGATGATGTACCGATGGTTGATCAATCAGAAGTTTTCTTTAAAAATCAGTTTTGGTACTGCTCTGATATTTTTATTGGCAGGACCGATGATCTTCCAGTCTTATAGTCAGATTATGTTTGTTAATTATATGCCTTTTTTATGCCTGGCTTTTATGGGTGTAGATGATTATTTTCAAAAGCCGGGAGAGAGAAACAGCGGCCGATTGATCATTGGCGTTTTTCTTATGATCATGACCAGTTTTTATTTTAGCATCGGTGGTATGCTCGCAATTACTTTGTATGGAATTTATCGTTATTTTATGATGTGCGAAGTGCATAAAAGGGCAGTGACATTTTTCTCTTTTTTTAAGGAGGCATGTATGTTTGCGCTGCGAATGATTGCTCCGATCATGATGAGTGGTATTTTGCTCATACCGACAGCTATGGCATTGACAGGAAGAGAGGATAGCAGTTCGAGCATCAATTTGCTGCAGGTATTTGCTCCGGACATATCATTAAAGAGATTTTTTTATGATCCTTATGGAATTGGACTGACAACCCTTGCGTTTACTGCTTTGATTGCGATGTTATTCTTTCGAAAGAAGCATGAGAAGATCCTGGCATGGGGATGTCTGCTTATCCTTTTGATACCTCTGTTCGCGTATTTGTTAAATGGAGGTCTTTATATTCGTGATAAAGTGATGATTCCATTCCTGCCGCTTCTCTGTTATATTGTTGCATATTATCTGAATTGGATGGAACAGACTGGAAAGGATCATATTCCTCTATTTTGGGGGTCTATACCGTATGTCGTCACGATGATACTGATCATTTTAAAGAGAGAGCAGTTCGAAGCGACAGATTATTGGATATTAATTTTAGCTGACAGTACAATTATGCTGATCTGTTATCTTATTTTTTATAAAAAAAGAAATATCCTGGTGTTTTTGATACCTTCGTTGGTCTTTCTCTTATTGTTCGGTTCGGTATTTCATATACAATCCGATCGATTGATAGACAAGAGATTTTATCAGCAGTTGACTGATGAATCGATTGGAGAAATGATTAGCGAGACGATGGAATCAGAAAAGGGATTTTACCGTACAGAACAACTCGGATCAAATGATGAGAATGCGGCTGATCTGAATCGAATATGGGACATGAGACAATATATATCATCGATTTATTCTTCCTCTTATAATGAGAATTATCAAGATTTTCGAAAGGATATTTTTCAGATTGAACAGCCGTTTCGGAACTTTCTGATGCAATCCGCTGTTGCCAATCCGGTTTATCACAAATTCATGGGCGTAAAATATACAATAAGCAATGGAAAAGTATATAAAGATGATACAGTATCGCCGATTGCGTATGCGACGAACAGGATAATTTCAGAAGACGAGTATAGGAAACTGGAGTTTCCATATAATCAGCTTGCTTTGCTGCAATACGCAGTGACAGATGAAAAGGGAAAAAAACTGGATGAAAGCTTACAGCAGGCAGATATACTGGATTGCAAACTTCCATCTTCTATAAAATCAGATCAGAATCAGACGGTGTGGATTCATACAGCGAAAGATTCGAAAAAAGCAGAGAGAGTTTTATTTATAAAGTTTCAAGTAAAAAATCTTCGGAGATCTAAGGATATTTCTATTTGGATTGAAGGAAAGAGGAATAAATTAACTGCTCAAAATCATTTTTATTATAATAATAATACGGAATTTCATTATGCGGTACCGCTAAAAGAGGGACAAAAAGATGCAGAAGTGGTATTCGGACAGGGTAATTATCAAATTTCAGATGTAGAATGTTATCTGACAGATTTATCTTTGATAGCAGTGGATCAGAATCCTCTTTATCAGTCAGAATTTGTGCCGAACAAAGATAAGACAAAGGATAATGTGATATCTGGAACGATCAATGTAAAAAATAAGGGGTATTTTGTTACAACCATTCCATATGACGAACAGTTTGAGATTTGGGTAGATGGAAAAAAGGTACCAATTGAAAAAGTAAATACATCCTTTTTAGGATGCAGGATTGATCGGGGAACGCATGAGATTGAGATGATTTATCATGCTGCCGGCGTTGAGTTTGGAAAAGCTGTTTCCCTGATTGGATTAATTTTATGTTTGGTAATGTTGGGGAAAGAATTCTTAAGAATGAAGGAGCTGCTGCACTAAATTCAGTGTAGCAGCTTCCTTTTTTCTATTCTAAATAATATACATAGTTCTCTTTTCTTGGCTTCGGCTCCGGTTTCTGATCTGCATAGCCGAGAACGCAGTGACCGATTCCTTCATAATCGCCCGTAATTCCAAGCTTTGCAAGCAGTTCCTTTCCGTAGGCACTTTCAAATTCCTCTTTTGCACGGTGGATCCAGCAGCTTCCGATGCCCTGGTCGTGTGCGGCATTCATGAGATTACCCATTACCAGGCTTCCATCATAGATGTAAGTAGGACGGCTTTTATCGGCTAATACAATCAATACGACAGGTGCACCGTAAAAAGGATCGAATCCTTCTTCTTTTCCCATGATCTTTGCATTTAAGGCAGAAAGTTCATCACGTACTTTTTTATCGGTTACAGCGATGATGATCGGAGACTGCATGCCCATGCCGGTTGCAGCATAAGTTCCGGCTTCTATAATCGTATTGATCGTTTCCGGTGGAACCATGTCCGGTTTAAATTTACGAATACTTCTTCTTGTTTTTAAGATATTTATTACGTCGCTCATAAGAACCTCCCGATATTATTAAGATTATTTTGCTGTGAGTTCATCGACCAGATCCATAATCGTGGCGATCGGGTCTGCAAGTTTACTCTTATTCATATTCTGAATATACTTATCACGATCTTTATAGATTGTCTGAACCGCTTTTAACAGGCTTTCATTCGTAACATCTTCTTCTTGAAGTACGTAGCTGTAGCCCTGCTTTTCAAATGAAGCAGCATTTAAAATCTGGTCTCCGCGGCTTGCTTTTGCAGAAAGTGGAATTAAGACATTCGGCTTCCTTAAAGCGAGGATCTCACAGATTGCATTTGCTCCTGCACGAGAAATCATCAGATCCGTACATGCGAACAGATCATTCAGTTCATCGCTGACAAATTCAAATTGCGCATATCCTTTTTTTCCATCTAAAGAAGTGTCCAGATTTCCTTTTCCGCATAAGTGAGCGATTTGGAATGTTTCAAGCAACGTGTCCAGTTCGCCTCGAACAGCATTGTTAATTGCAACCGAACCCAAACTTCCACCCATGATTAAAAGAACGGGTTTGTCGGAGTTGAAGCCGCAAAATTGCAATCCTTTTTTCTTGTCTCCTTCAAACAATTCCCTGCGGATTGGTGAACCGGTCAAAACCGCTTTACCTTCCGGAAGATGCTTTAATGTTTCAGGAAAGTTGCAGCAGACTTTTGATGCACTTGGAAGTGCCAGCTTGTTTGCAAGGCCTGGTGTCATGTCCGATTCATGGATAATAACAGGAATCCCTTTATGTTTTGCAGCCATAACAACGGGTACGGTTACAAAGCCGCCTTTGGAAAATACGATATCCGGTTTTAATTTTCGCATAATACTGCGTGCTTCAATGTATCCCTTCATAACTCGGAATGGGTCTGTAAAATTCTTTATGTCAAAATAACGTCGTAATTTACCGGAAGAAATACCATAATAAGGAATATGGATATCTTTGATCATTTCACGTTCCATTCCATTTTTAGAGCCGATATAACGAATATCAAATCCTTTTTTTTGAAGTGCAGGCATTAATGCGATATTCGGTGTTACATGGCCGGCAGTACCTCCACCGGTTAAAATAATTCGTTTCATAACAAGACGTCCTCCTATTATTTTGTCTGATATAATTTTAATGCATTAGCGAGCTGGTCAGGGCAGGATGTACCGCGAAATCCGCATTGAAGACCGGATAATTTTTCAATTACTTCATCGACAGGGCGTCCTTTTGCCAGAGCAGCAACCCCCTGAGTATTCCCCATGCATCCGCCGTTGAATTTTATATCTGTTAAAATTCCGTCTTTGACTTCAAATTCAATTGAACTGGAACAAGTTCCTTTTGTTTTATAAATCATATGAAATACCCTTCTTTCTTTCAATTACTATTCCTTCATGACGAAAGTCACAAGTGCTTTGTATTAAAGCATAAGATATGATAACACATTTTTTGATATTATAACATAGTTATGATATACTAAAAAGCTGAAAAAAAGAATGAATACAGGAGGAAAATTATGGACTACATTGGGATTATTGGTGCGATGCCGGAAGAAGTAGCTCAGTTGATCGAACAGATGGAAAAGGCAAAGAAAACTACAATTGCCGGCATGGATTTTTATGATGGAAAGCTCTGGAACAAGAGGACGGTTGTCGTAAAGAGCGGAATCGGAAAAGTAAATATGGCTGCGTGCACACAAATTCTTGCGAGTATCTATAAAGTAACTGCTTTGATCAATACAGGTGTTGCAGGTGGATTATATGCACCGATCAATATTGGTGATATTGTGTTATCGGACGATACTTTACAGCATGATATGGATGCGACCGGATTTGGATATGCTCCAGGTGTGATTCCTCAGATGGAACAGTCGATTTTTCATGGTGATAAAGATTTAATAGCAAAAGCGAAAGAGGCGTGTGAGGAAGTTAATCCGGATATCTCCGTATATGTTGGCCGTGTTGTCAGCGGTGATCAATTTATCAGTTCGGATGAGAAGAAAGCTTTCCTGGTTGAACAATTTGACGGATACTGTGCAGAAATGGAAGGTGCGGCTATGGCGCAGATTGCATATTTAAATGATATTCCGTTTGTAATTATCAGGGCAATTTCGGATAAGGCAGATCATAGTGCATCTATGAATTACAATGATTTTGAAGAACAGGCAATTACTCACACGATTCGTCTTTTAAAGGCAATGTTTTCAAAAATTTAGTCCATATTTGACATACGAAAATTAATGAGAAAATTCTCTCTTCTTTTTATAATAAATGTAAACGAAAAAGAAGGGAGTTTTTTTATGTTACAACAATTTATTCATCAGTCAGCATGGGCATTCATTTTAGAGGCATCAGTGTTAATTGCAGTTCTATCAAAGGTGGCAGCTATCATACACTATAACAGACTGATACATGAAACAGAACAAATGAGCCAATTACATACAAAATGGGTAAAAGCACTAAAGAAAAGATTTGATAATTACGAACAGTTAAAATTTAAAGTTGAAAACGCACAGAGTTTTGTGGATAAATACATGGAAACCGATCGGATATGTGGAATCAAGAGCAGAATATTTTTGCGTATTCCCCTCGTGTGCAGTTTATTCATTTTGCTTGCTGCATTTCAGGGACGCGAAGAATGGATTTTTATGACGGGAGTAAATCTGATCATTGTCTTTATGATGGAAGAATTGCTCATCGATGTAAGAGAATCCATTCCTGTCATAAAGGCCAATCTGATTCTGTTTATTGAACGGGAAAATATAAAAGGAAATGTGAAAAAGCGAAAAGCAGCCGTGATAAAACCTAGAAATGAGATGAGAAAGATAAAAGAAGAAGTTGCTGTTTCTGATGAAAAGGAACTCCTTTCTCAGGAAGAAATGGATACCTTTGGACAGATTATGAAGGAATGGTGGGAATTTTAAAATGAAATTAAGGGTCTTATTGGTGGCAACAGTTATTTTTTGCCTGACCGGATGTGTTTCTACGCAGGAAGTAATGAAAAAAACAAAAAAATCTTCAACGGCAACACAGAGTACGCAGGCAACGAAAACAACTGCGTCGACAGTAAATGACTCTGCTGATGTAGCTTCTCTCCCAAATGAAAAAAAGGGATGGTGGATGAAGCGCATGGATAACCACGAGCAGCCGGAAGCCCAAAATGAAATCGATATATCAAAATATGATGCATTTTATGTCGATACAAAAAATAAAGATAAAAAAGTAATGTATCTGACATTTGACTGCGGGTACGACAATGGATATACGGAAAAAATGCTGGATGTGTTAAAAAAGCATAAAGCGCATGCAATATTCTTTGTTACACAGACATACATACGTGATAATGTCAATATCGTAAAACGGATGAAAAAGGAAGGTCATCTGGTCGGAAACCATACAGTCAAGCATAAAAGTATGCCGGATCTGTCGGAAAGAGATATTAAAGAAGAGTTGATCACATGCGCGGATTACTGTAAGGAAGCAACTGGATATGAGATGGATCCATATGTACGTCCGCCATCAGGTGAATACAGCGAACGAACGCTTCAAATCTGCAAAAATCTCGGATATAAAACAGTTTTTTGGAGTATGGCATATCTGGATTATGATGTAAATAATCAGCCAGGAGCGGATTTTGTTATCGAACATTTTAATAAATATTATCATAATGGGGCAATTCCGCTGATTCACAATGTATCAAAATCGAATGCGGAGGCATTGGATACGGTTCTGACAAATCTGGAGGAAAAGGGATTTTCCTTTCCAAATATTGATAAGATTAAAATGGAATAAATGGTTTTTTATGAGAAAAAGGGGCTGTAACGGCCCCTTTTTCCTTATGTCATATGATACTTTGATTTAGATATCTAATAAATCACTGTAAACTTTTAATGCTCCGTCTGTATCATGAGCAAGTACACGTTTTGCAAGTAATTTACCTAACTGTACGCCTTCCTGATCGAAGCTGTTGATATTCCATGTGAATCCCTGGAACATGATCTTGTTCTCAAAGTGAGCTAATAATGCACCAAGAGATCTAGGAGTTAACTGATCGCCGATGATAATGCTGGATGGACGTCCACCCTGGAATGTCTTGTTGTTATCATCGTCATCTTTACCACATGCAAAAGCTACGATCTGAGCAGCTACGTTTGCACATAATTTCTGCTGGCTTGTACTTCCTTCGATAACTACATCCATGCCGATCTGGCTCTTCTTATATCCAACGAACTGAAGAGGAGTAATATCAGTTCCCTGATGAAGTAACTGATAGAAAGAATGCTGTCCGTTCGTACCTGGTTCACCAAAGATTGTAGGACCTGTTACATAATCAACGTATTCGCCAAAACGGTTAACGGATTTACCGTTAGATTCCATATCCAACTGCTGTAAATGAGCAGGGAAGCGGTTTAATGCCTGAGAATATGGAAGAACTGCAGTAGCAGGATATCCCTGAACGTTACGTTCATAAACACCGATCAAAGCGTCTAACATATCCGGATTCTGTAATAAATCTTTGTTTGTAGCGAGTTTATCTTCTTCTGCAGCACCATTTAAGATATCGGCAAATACTTCAGGACCAAATGCCAGAGAAAGAACAACTCCACCTACAGCTGAACTGGATGAGAAACGTCCGCCAATATAATCATCCATGAAGAATGCATCGAGGTAATCATCACCCTGAGCTAATGGAGAAGTTTCGCTAGTTACAGCAAGCATGTGGTTTGAAGGATCTAAACCTGCCTTTGTTAAAGCATCTTTTACGAAAGCTTCATTTGTTAATGTCTCTAAAGTAGTTCCGGATTTGGATACTACGATAAATAAAGAACGGGATACATCGATAGAATTCAATACAGCAGCAGCATCGTCAGGGTCTACGTTGCTGATGAATTTTGCTTCCATCTTTAATGAGTTGTTTGTTTTAGCCCAGTTTTCTAATGCTAAGTATAAAGCACGAGGACCAAGGTCGCTACCACCGATACCGATCTGTACAACTGTTGTAAATGTTTCGCCTGCAGCGTTTGTAATCTCGCCTGCATGAACTTTATTCGCAAATTCAGCAGCTTTTGCCTGTACGCCTGCATAGAAGTCACGTTTGTTAACGCCGTTTTCCACAACATCTTCGCCTAACTGTCTACGTGCTAAATGATGAAGTACCATACGGTTCTCGCCTGTGTTAATTCTTTCGCCGTTGTAAAGAGCTTCGAATTTGTCAACGAGCTGAGCTTCTTCTGCTAATGCAGCGAGCTGTTCTAAAATTGTGTCATCGATTTCCTTTGCAGCGTAATTATAACTAAGACCTTCAGCCATAGGAGTTGTGTAACGCTTTACACGATCTGCTCCATTCTCTCCTGACATTGCTTCCACGACATTCACGCGGCCTTTCATTGTGGAAAGTTTTTCATAGGATGCTAAAGTATCCAAGTTTTTCCATGTAACCATAATAAATTCCTCCTTAATTTGTTCGTGTTTTCAGAGTGATGCCCATTTAAAGATAATAATTTATACAAAAAATGGATTCACAATCATAACTGTCTGTGATTATTATACTAGAAAAATTGCCTGATTTCAACTTATGATACTGGCAGAAATGTATAAAATGTACAAAAAAACAAGAAAATTTTTGTTGTATTTTTCATTGGAAATGGTATTATAGAAAAAAATAAAATTAGCAAAGGAATATTTTAATGAAAGAAATAATAAAGATTAAATATCATTCTGACAAAATCGAAAAATTGACGTATATCGATGGAAAATCCGACTGGATCGATCTAAGAGCGGCGGAACATGTTGTTATGAAAGCGGGGGAATTCCGATTGATCAGTCTTGGCATCTCCATGAAACTGCCGGATGGTTATGAGGCACATGTGCTTCCAAGAAGTTCTACTTATAAAAACTGGGGCATCTTGCAGGCAAACTCCCAGGGAGTCATTGATAATAGTTATTCAGGTACGAATGATATCTGGAGGTTTCCTGCGCTTGCCATGCGCGATACGGAGATTCAGGTGAATGATCGGATCTGCCAGTTTCGAATTGTAAAAAATCAGCCGCAGATTCAATTTCATGAAGTGGAATTTCTGGATGATGAAGAGCGCGGCGGTTTTGGATCGACGGGAGTAAATTAAGCAATCTGCAAAGAACTTGGAATTAATGTGGAAAATGTTCCCGCATGACGGATAAAAATTTATTTTTGACCAGTTTATGAGAATATAGCAAAAAAGCGGAAAGAATTAAGATGACAGGGGATCATCAAAATTCATCCGCTTTTTTTGCCTTGATAATTTGATATAATTCTGCATGAATAAACAGCTGTGTAAAAGATGAATAAAGAGTGTTGCCGCTATCTCCTGAAGTCCGGTGTTTGTTTGATGGATGTGAATAGAATTCTTTCGTATTTTTTTGATAAATGTATTCCCAAAATACTCAGAAATATAAAACTACTAGCCGGTTCAGAAAATTGTCTTTCATTTTTGATTTTTGAAATGAAACAATCAGAAAATCCTCTTATTCTCAATTACTGGCGATTTTTATTATTCGTATTTCAAAAGGGCATGTTTATTGTGGTTTGGTTTTATTTTGGTAATTTTATAAGGATACAATAAACAAACCATTCAAAAAATCGGACGGACTCACTTTTTATCATCTCTTACACTATAATAAACCTGTGGGATAGAAATAATATTAGGAAAAAATTTAAAAAAATTTTATAATCCAAAAGCCGTGACAGATGCCACGGCTTTTTTCAGAGAACAAATGAAATGTAAATTGAATTGGTTAATTAAGTAATCAAACTATTATTTGTACGTTCTTGTACAGTTTAACGTATAAGTTTCTATAACTTTACCGCTTGAGTTGTATACGGTGATCGCATTGCGGGTACGGTATTTGTAGCCCTTCGTTACATAATAAGAGCCGGAAAGCATGCCGCTGGATATCGTTGTAGTTTTAGTCTTTGTATAAAGCGTTTTCCAGGTGTTGTTTCGGTAGCTTTGCAGTTTTGTAACGATCTTTATGTCGTAAGAAGTATCATTCGTTGCAACGGCAGTAGAAAAGACTGCTTTTCCCAGTGTTTTAAAGTCAAGGCTCATTGCTACCCCTTCAATTGCTTTCCAGCGAGCCATCGGGTTTGGGACGTATTCTTCCTCTGTGCCGTCTTCGTATTCGATCGTCCATATCGTATCGTCAAAGGTTGTATCCGTCGGTGCGGAAAAGTCGATCTCCGGTGCGGTCGTGTTGTCATTTTCAAAATCCTCCGGACCGTCGTCAGCGAAAGTGGTAACGCTAAAAGCCAGGATAAAGATGAAAGTGAGACAGAGGATTCGTTTCATTTTGTGTTTCATTATAAATAATCTCCTTTTTTTGTTCTCTATATAATTTAAACCTGAAAAAGAACAAAATATTAGAAATTATTTTATAGAATCTGAAATTTTAAACATTTCTGATTGCTTTAAGTTGGAGTTTATAAAAAAATAATAATTATCATAAGTCCAAACGAGCTCATCTTTGTTATTTGTGTAATAAGTTATATTGTTATGTTTCATCTTATCAAAAGAAGATAGATT
>JAUNOI010000024.1:1827-28154 GCA_030531165.1 Lachnospiraceae bacterium | reverse complement strand
TAATCCCCTCAAGATTGAGGGGCAGGGGAGTTGAAGTGTCGAAGACACTTTTTTATTTGCACGAAGGTAAAACTGACAGCCGCCACTACTCACAATAGTGGCGGCTGTTTTTGTCCCTTGAAAATTATATGACACAATTCAACAATGGTAATCATCAATAATTCAATTCGAATTAAGTTAGTATCAGATAAGAAATAATAAATTCTACAATTTTCGAGAAATTTTCCTATACTTAGAAGGCGTCATATGCAGCTCTTTTTTAAAGGCGCGGATAAATGTCTCGGGATTTTCATAACCGAGAGAAGCGCTGATCTCGGAAATAGATTTCTTTGTGTTTAACAGCATCTGTTCGGCGTGCCGCATGCGGAGCATACGCTTCCATTCGTTAAACCCCTGCCCAGTACTCGATTTGATCAGGCGGGAACAGTAGGAAGTGGAGAAACCAAAATGTGAGGCAACATCGGTCAGAGTGACCGTTGTAAGATGTTCTTGGATATAGCTCATAACCATAAAATGTTCCTGGCTTCGGTGGTCATTTTCTGAATAAGAAGATTCCATTGTATCATGATGTTCTCTCATTATCTTAGCATTTAGCCTTGTCAGCAGTCCGACCATGATCTGATCGGAATAGGCATCGTGAAATAAGTGTTCTTTATAGAGTTCAAGAAGTTGATTTTGCAGTTCAATCAAATCGGTCTGTCCGGGATGAAAAATTACATATTCAATTTGCTGAGAATTATATAGCCCCTCTGAGAAAAATTTGCTGAGCAGGTCATGACCCTTCATCAGGGGAGTAAACATCTGATAGAAGGTGGATTTCCGAAGCAAAATATTAAATACGGCAGAATCATCATCGAAGACTTCCATCGTGTGATAGATGCCGGGAGCAATAAAGATGACGTCCCCCTCTTTAAATTGCTTTCTGGAAAGACCGATCGTCTGCGTACATTTGCCAGTGAATACAAATATAATTTCAAAGAAATCGTGTCGGTGCATAAATGCTGGTGTATAGCGATTGTGCCTGCTGATAAATACATTTCTTCCGTCATTTTCAGAAAAATACTCATCGTCGTTCATTTCATAAGAAATAATTTCGGGCAGAAGTTCCGGAATGACGAGATGGCGGTCAATCGCATCCTCAATATCTACGGATGATAAGAATTTCTTTAATGATGCGTGTGAAGCACTTGCTTCGTAATAGTCTTTGTAAAATTGTTCATCCTGATTTAAATAGATAATCTGATTCAATGTTTTGCGTAAATCATTCATTATTGTTCTCCTAAGGCAAAAAAAGTCAATTTTCAGAATAAGAACATCAAAAAAAATCTAAAATCAATAAGAAACTATATTTATTTTTGCATAAAAAGCAAAAAAAGTCAATAAATGTGGCAAAATAGCCAATATAAATATACAAAAATTTCAAATATAATAAATGCATAACAAAGAGGGAAAGCAACATAGGAGAAAGGTGGAAACTATATGGAACAATCAAAAGGGTTTTTGTACAGGCAAAGATTCGGCTATGGTATGGGCGATTTTGCCTGTAACCTGATCTGGCAGGTAATCTCGCTGTATCTGTTGTATTTTTACACGGATGTCATGCAGTTAAATGCAAAATCAATTGCAACGATGTTTGTCGTGTGTCGTGTCATCGATGCGGTTACCGACGTATTAGTCGGATTTGCGATTGATAAGACGAAAACCAGATGGGGAAAGAGCAGACCGTGGTTTTTATTTGGCGCAGTGCCGTTTGCGTTAGCGGCATTCCTGGCATTCAGCGTGCCGGATATTTCACCGGATGGAAAACTGGCATATGCATATGCGACGTACATCTTCCTGTCATTTATGTATACGGTCGTTAATATTCCATTGGCATCAATTTTGCCGGCATTGACCGATGATATGAACGAAAGAACGGTACTTGCAACGTGGAGAAAGTTCCTGGCATTTTTGGGATCGACGATCGTATCGGCGACAGCGTTAACAATGGTTCAGATGATTGGAAAAGGCAATGAAGCACTTGGTTTCCGAATTGTTATGGGAATCTTTGGTGTAGTTGGATGTCTTTGCTTCTTTTTGACATTTGCGCTTGTTCGTGAAAATAATTTGCAGGAAAATACACATCAGGCGACGATTGGAGAGACGATTTCCTCTCTCGTTCATAATACGCCGTGGAAATTGTTCGCATTAAATATTCTGTTTATGTGGACCGGTTATTTTATTCAGTCATCCGCGCTTGTTTACTATTATAAATATTATATCGGAAGTACGGCGATGGCGTCTCTCGTGGCGACGATCATGACGATGGTGCCGATGGTTGCAAATCTAACGGTACCATTTCTGGCAAAGCGGTTGGGCAAGCGGAACCTCTATTCGACGGCTGCCGCAGTGCAGCTGGCAGGTTTGCTCATTATTTTTGCCGGAAATCTAAATACGACCGTGATCGTAGCCGGTGCATTTATTTCTGCATGCGGATATGGCATCAAAGAGAGTATTTACTTTTCAATGCAGGCAGATCCGGTCGATTACGGTGAATGGAAGACGGGAATCCAGGCGGCAGGAACCTTATCATCAATCAATGGATTTTTGGGAAAAGTCGCACAGGCTGCGGCAGGAGGAGTTTCTGGTTTGCTGCTGGCATGGGGAGCCTATGACTCGACTGCAACGGTTCAGACGGCGCAGGCTTTGACGGCAATCAGGGCAATGTATCTGTATATACCAATCGTATTATTGATCTGTTCGATCGCAACGATGTCATTTTACAAATTAGACAAGCAGTTCCCTCAGATTCAGAAGGAATTAGAGGAACGCAGGGCAGCACAGAAAAAAGCAGGCAATTAGATGAAAAAAGGAGAAAAAAATGAGTGAAAATGTGAACACAAAGAAGTATATGCCGTTAGTTGGAGCAGCAGGGATCGGTTCCATGTTGGGATCGGGTATTATTATCGGATTATCGGCAACGATTACCGTATGGCAGTCAGGATTAGGATTGTCGGAGGGGCAGGTTGGTATCCTGTCGGGAGCATTGACATTTGCAATTGCGGCAGGATCGTTACTCGCCGGGAATATCACCAAAGGACTCGGTTTAATTCGGGCATTTAATTATATGAATTTATTTTATCTGATCGGTGCGGTTATCTGCATCCTGTCAGGCAACTTTCCGATGCTGCTTGGCGGACTGATCATCGCGGGTTTTGCATCCGGTGCGGATTTGCCAATTAGTCTGACTGTGATCTCACATGATGCACCGGATGAAAAGACATCCGCAAGTCTTGTTGCATCGACGCAGGTATTTTGGCAGATCGGTGTGTTGGGATCATATGCGATGGCGTTTATTGTATCCAGAGTAGAAGGTGCGGCAGGAGCAAGAATGGTATTTGCACTGCTTGCAGCATTTGCGGCAATCGCATTTTTATGGAGAACATTTTCGGGTAAATTTAAAGAATTTCATGTGGCAGGAGAAAAATACCGTGCAGCAGAAGGCATGAAAGAATCAGCCGAAGTTTCGTTTACTTCACTTTTTAAAGGTGAAAACGCAGGAAAATACGTATCTTTCTTCTTTTGCATTATTATCTTCTACGTATGCTGGAACTTATTAGCAAATACATTTGGACAATTTCAGACGTATATTTTAGTAAAAGCAAATGCTTCTCAGTCTCTTGCGACAGGCTGTGGTATTGTCCTTAATATTGTAGGTTTGATCTGTGGAATTTTATTTGCATCTGCAGCGGGCAGCAAGCATCGTAATAAATTCTTTTATGTAGGTATTGTGATTCAGGCAGCAGCCATGATCGGAATTGCACTTGGCGGCGGAGCAATCTTTATGATTGTTGCGATGATCGCGTGTTATAATATCGGTAACCAGTTTGCCGGCGAATCGATTTATAAAGTGTGGACACAGGAATCTTTCCCGGCTTCTGCAAGAGCTTCGATGCAGGGCTTTATCAATGGATTTTCCAGATTCTGCTGTGGTCTGTTCGCTCTGATCACACCTTATCTTGTAGCAGGAGAAAGAATTCAGATGACGATGTATGGATTTGCAGGAATCGTTGTTATCAGCGCAGTTGCGGGTACGCTTATGATTCACTTACAGAAAAAATATGGAGTCGCTCAAATGTAATTATAAAGGGGGATTTACAAGATGGCTTTTACGTTTCAGATTAACAATGACTTAAAATTTAACCATGACGAAGTGCTTTTGAGAAAATCAGAGGAAAATCGTCCGGATATCAAAATAGAGACCATCACGCCGACACGCATGGTTGACGTAGTAGAGGATGAGACAAAATTAAATGGAATCAGTGTCGTGACAAGTGAAAAGGATGTTATGAGTTTAAAAGATTACGGTTTGATGCGGGATGATAAGCTAATTCTGGATTTTGGCGACCACAGAGTCGGAACTTTTCAAATGGATATTGATCAGACTGGTTCGCCGATGGATGCGCCGCTGTATATGCGGTTAAAATTTGCAGAAATGCCTGCTGAGCTGGCAGCGGAATCTGCAGATTATGACGGATGGCTCAGCCGTTCATGGATTCAGGAAGAATTGATTCATATCGATGAACTGCCCGTAACTTTAAAGCTTCCGAGACGATATAGTTTCCGCTATGTGGAAATCAAAGTGATCGATACTTCTCCAAAATGGCAGGCAGTTTTCTCAAATCCAGTCGTAATGACTGAGACGACTGCGGATTATTCGAGATTACAGCCGCTTGAATTAGAGGATGTGGAATTGCAGAAGATCTATAACGTCGGCGTAAAGACATTGGCGGATTGTATGCAGGATGTATTTGAGGATGGACCTAAGAGAGATCGCCGTCTGTGGCTCGGTGACCTGCGGTTGCAGGCGCTCGCCAACTATGCAACGTTTGACCAGACGGATCTAGTCAAAAGATGCCTGTATCTGTTTGCCGGAATGACAACAGAAGAAGGTAAGATTTCCGCAAATGTATTTGTGAAACCCCAAAATGTACCTGATGATACGTTTTTATTTGAGTATAGCCTGTTTTTCATTTCAACACTATATGACCTGCATCAAGCGCATCCGGATATTGAACTGGTCAAAGAACTGTATCCAATCGCAAAAAAACAGATGGATATTACATTGGGCATGTTTGATGAAAACGGAAAATTGGTTCCGGATGAAGACTATCCGGTATTCGTTGACTGGTCGAATGAGTTTAATAAAGATACGGCGGGACAGGCGGAAGTGATCTACGTGTTGAAGCAGTTTATCGCTTTGGCAGAACAGACGGGCGATATGGACATTGCAAGCTATCAGAATCAACTCTATAAAATATCGAACTATGCAAAGGATCAGTTGTTTGATTCGGAAAAACGGCTGTTTGTGACAACCGGAGGGGAATATAATATAGCAAGTCAGGTATGGATGGTTCTGGCACATGTGATGTCTGATGAGGAAAATAAGGCAATCATGCAGAGCATGATCGAAAAACTGTTCCCGGTAAAAAATATTGCAACACCATATATGTATCACCATATTGTGGAGGCACTGTTTGAAGCGGGATTAAAAGAAGAAGCTGTCCGGCTGATGAAAGATTACTGGGGAAAAATGATCGCACTTGGAGCAGATACATACTGGGAGGCGTTTGATCCTGATCACCCGGATTACTCACCGTATGGTTCTCCGATCGTCAACAGTTACTGCCATGCATGGAGCTGCACGCCGGTGTATTTGATCAAAAAATATCTGGTGGATGCGCAGCAGTAAAAGAATAAAATTGAATATACCATAATATAGCGAAATAAGCTGTATGCTGATGATAAGTCAGTATGCAGCTTATTTTATTTCCGGATCCGGAAATAAATTTGATCAATCCAAAAAATTTCTCGAAAGGGAAAAACCTTTGTCTGTTTTTTGTTTTTTATGCGTGATACCATTTAATTGTAGATAAGAGAGAAAAAGCTGGCCGGCAATCTCGCAGACGTAAAACAAAAAGAAAAAGATGGAGGTAAATATGGAAATATTATTAAACTTTTTTCAGGGCTTTGTTAACATGGGAGCCACAGTCCTGCTCCCGTTCGTAATCGCGATACTGGGTATCTTCTTCGGCATGAAAGTCGGACGTGCGATCAAGTCCGGTCTGCTGGTCGGCATCGGATTTCAGGGACTCGTACTTGCAGTAAACCTGCTGATCAGTTCCGTTACACCGGCAATGGAATATTACAAGGAACTTGGTTCCGGCTATGATACATTAGAGATCGGATTTGCAGCACTTGGTGCCGCATCATGGACTGTACCATTTGCAGTGTTTGTCATTCCGGCAATCATCTTTGTGAATATCCTGCTCGTCCGTTTAAAAGTTGTAAAAGTATTAAATGTTGATATCTGGAACTTTATGCATTTCTTAGTACCGGGAGCTCTTGCATATGCATTATCCGGGAATGCAGTCATCGGATTTTTGGTTGCACTGGGATGCGGGATCGGTGTCCTCTTCTTTGCACAGTGGGTCGCAGAGCCATGGGGAGAATTCTTCGGACTGGAAGGAACGACCTGTACCTGCCTTTCTTTCGTGGCATGGGCATATCCGATCTGCTATGTGATAAACAAGATCATCGATAAGATTCCGGGATTGAATAAATTAGACGTTGATATGACAGAGATCAGTGACAAGCTCGGTATCCTCGGGGACCCTGCAATGATCGGAATCTTCGTGGGAGCATTCCTCGGAGTGATCACAAAACAGACACCACAGGCGATCCTGACAATGGCAATGGGAGTTGCGGCAGCCATGGTATTGATCCCAAGAATGGTATCCATCATGATGGAAGGGCTTTCCCCAATGGGAGATGCAGCCAATGAATATGTACATAAAAAGATCGGCGAAGATACAGATATCTATATCGGCATGGACATCGCACTCGGACTTGGAGATCCTGCGTGTATCACCTGTACAGCGATCATGATCCCGGTTACGATCCTTCTGGTATTCCTTGTACCAGACATGAGATTTTTCCCTCTGAGCCTTCTGGCAGAGATCTGCTATCTGACACCGATGGTGGTGCTGAGCAGTAAAGGAAATCTTTTCCGTTCCCTCGTTGGAATGGTGATCATGATGTACGTTACGCTGTTCTTTGCGAACATGTTCATTCCGGAAGCAACACAGATGATGGCAGCAACAAACGTAAGCTTTGGAGACAGCTTTGTAACGGCATCCCACTTTGGATGGAACCCTGGAAATGTAATCGTATCGATCATCCACAGACTGATGATGATGCTCGGATAAGGGACAGAAAAATAAGGAAATAAGGAGGAAAACAGATGGCAACAAGATACCTGGTCATCAATGGATCCGCAGAAGACAGTGAGGGAGCGATCAGACTCTGCGGAGAGGCACTATATAAAGAAGGGATCGTAATGAAGGATTTCGGGACACTCTGTGTGGAACGGGAAAAGGATTTTCCAACGGGACTTCCCACCGAGATCCCGACGGCGATCCCCCATGTAAAGGCGGAAGGGATCAGAGAGAATGCGATCTGTTTCCTGAAGCTGGATAAACCGGTAGTATTCCGGAGGCTGGATGATGATACGGAGGAAGTGGAGACGGACATGGTCTTTAACCTGGCGATCAAAAATCCGGAGGAACATCTGATGGTGCTCCAGAACATGATGATGTTTTTGAATGATCCGGAAGTGTTATTAAAATGCAGGACGTTATCAAATGAAGAGACAGCTGCCTATTTACAGGAACAGCTGGGCTGATAAGAAAAGACAGAGAAAAAAGGAGAAGAAATCTATGGCAAAAGAAGTAAAAGTATTGGTAGCATGCGGAAGCGGAGTGGCAACATCAACAATCGCACAGGAAGCGATCAAGGAGATCGCAAAGGATGCAGGGGTGAAGATCCGTCTGATGAAGGGAACGATCGCGGAAGTACCGATGAAGCAGAAGGATGTGGATGTGGTATTTACGACGGCAAACTACCGCAAGAGTCTGGAAAAACCACATTTAAGTGTATTCGGACTGGTTTCCGGCATCAATAAGGCAGGAACAGCAAAGAAGGTAGAAGAATTGTTGAAGAAACTTGCGGCTGAATAATGGAATGAAAGGAGCAAAAGGAGCAGGAAATGAAAGCGGGAATTTTATACGCAAAAGAAGATATAAGATATGATGAGACAAAAAAACCGGAACCAAAAGAAGGGGAAGTGTTGGTAAAAGTCAAATACTCTGGAATCTGTGGATCGGATGTTCCACGTGTAAATGGAGACGGAGCGCATTTTTATCCAATTATTCTTGGACATGAGTTCTCCGGAGTTGTAGAAAAAGTCGGATCCGGAGTAAAGAAATTAAAACCGGGTCAGCGTGTGGCGGGTGCTCCATTGGTTCCATGTATGAAGTGTGAAGACTGTATGAAGGGAGATTATGCACTTTGTAAGAACTATAGCTTTATTGGAACAAGGGAGGCAGGAAGTTTCGCAGAATATATTTGTCTTCCAGAACAGAATGCAGTGCCTTTCGAAGATACCGTTTCTTTTGAACAGGGAGCTTTATTTGAACCGGCAGCAGTTGCTCTTCATGGACTGGAATGTCTTCCATATCAGGGAGGTAAGACCGTTGCGATCCTTGGCGGAGGAACCATCGGATTACTTGTTATGCAGTGGGCTAACATTTTTGGAGCTGCAAAGACAGTCGTTTTTGATATCGATGATGACAGAATAGAACTGGCTAAAGAAATGGGTGCAACAGACGGTGTAAATACTTTAAATGAGAATTTCATGGAAAAGGCAATGGAGTTAACAGATGGAAAAGGATATGATTATATTTACGAAACCGCTGGCAGCACAATTACAATGAAGATGGCTTTTGAACTGGCAGCAAATAAAGCAGGTATCTGTTATATTGGCAAACCGACAAGAGAATTAACTTTTACCGTGGAAGAATGGGAAAATATAAACCGAAAAGAATTTACGATGACGGGTTCATGGTTATCTTATTCTGCACCATTTCCGGGACATGAGTGGGAATGTGTTGCACATTATTTTGCGACAGGACAGTTAAAAGGGGAGGAAGCACTGATCTTTAAGAAACTGCCTCTTTCTAAAATCGCAGATGGATTTGAAATGTTTAAGACACGCGGTGCTGTAAAAGGCAAGATTTTAATTGATTCAGAAAAGTAGAAAAGAGGAAAAGAAAGAATGAAGCATCCATTACAGGAAATGATGGACTTGAGAAGACAAGGAGTAAAGACAGGAATCCCATCTTATTGTACTGCAAATGAATTAGTCTTAGAAGAAGCATTGCTTCGGGCTCGAAAATTAGGAACACCAGTATTAATAGAAGCAACTGCCAACCAGGTAAATCAGTATGGTGGCTATACAGGCATGACACCGGCGGATTATTATAAAAAAGTTCTGGATATGGCATCTGATATTGGTTTGCCGGAAAGTCAGGTAATCTTAGGTGGAGATCATTTGGGACCGCTGACATGGCAGGATCTTCCAGAAGAAGAAGCAATGGAAAAATCGGAAGAACTTGTATATCAGTATGCACGCGCCGGATTTACAAAAATCCATCTTGATACAAGTATGAAAGTAGCAGATGATCCAGAAGGTTTATTATCTACTGAAACTATTGCCAGACGTGGTGCAAAGTTATACAAAGCATGCATGAAAGCATACGAAGAACTGAAAGTAGAAAAACCGGATGCCATGAGACCGGTATTTATCGTTGGTTCTGAAGTACCAATTCCGGGCGGTGCTCAGGAAGAAGAAGATACCTTAGCTGTTACAAGTCCAGAAGCATTTGCTGATACAGTAAATGCATATAAAAAAGCATTTGCGGATGTCGGTGTACCAGAAGGAATCAAAGATGTTATTGCAGTAGTTGTTCAGCCGGGAGTGGAATTTGGTGATGATCAGATCTTTTTATATGATCATGATGCGGCAGCAGATTTATGTAATAAATTAGAAGAATATCCTGATTTTGTATTTGAAGGACATTCCACTGATTATCAGACAAAAGAGTGTTTGAGAGGCATGGTGGAAGATGGAATCTGTATCCTAAAAGTCGGCCCTGCAGTAACATATGGGCTGAGGGAAGCATTATTTGCATTATCCATGATGGAAAAAGAATTAGTTCCGGCAAATGAGCGTGCATGTGTTATTGAAACATTAGAGGACAGTATGGTATTAAATCCGGGAAATTGGCAGAAACATTACCATGGCAGCTACAAACAACTGGAATTGGCAAGAAAATACAGTTTTTCAGATCGTGCCCGTTATTATATGGGTGATGAAAACATTACAGAAGCAATCAATAAATTATTTGATAATTTAAGAAAATACAAAATTCCAATGAATATGCTCCATCAGTACATGCCGGTACAGTATGAAGAAGTCATCAGGGGAGAATTAACATTAGATCCGAAAGACCTGGCTTTAGAAGGTGTTGCATATTTCATGAAAGATTATGAATATGCTGCTCAGCAGAAAACGGTATAACGATATAGAAGAATGAGGTAAAAAGAATGTCATTAGTAACAACAAAACAAATGTTATTAGATGCTCAGTCCGGTGGATATGCGGTAGGAGCATTTAATGTAGAAAATATGGAAATGGTACAGGCAGTGATTGCAGCTGCTGAAGAAATGAATTCGCCGGTTATTATGCAGACAACACCATCCACAGTAAAATATGCGTCTACCGATTATTTTTTAGCCAATGTAAAAGCGGCAGCGGAAAATGCAAGTGTACCGGTTGTTATGCATTTAGATCATGGCAGTAGCTTTGAATTAGCAATGAAAGCGTATCGTTCCGGATATACATCCATTATGATTGATGGTTCTCACGGTACATTTGAGGAAAATATTGCAATCAGTAAAAAAGTAGTAGAGGCTGTTCATCCGGGAAATGTACCGGTAGAAGCAGAACTCGGCAAAGTCGGCGGCAAAGAAGATGATCTGGATGGCGGTGATGATAACCCATATACAGATCCGGAACAGGCGGCTGAATTCGTAGAAAAAACCGGAATTGACTCTCTTGCAGTTGCAATCGGAACAGCACATGGAGTGTATAAAGGCGAACCAAAGTTAGATTTAGAACGTTTATCTGAAATCAGAAAGACAGTGAGCATTCCATTAGTGTTGCATGGAACTTCCGGTGTACCGGATGAAACGGTGACAGAATGTGTAAAACGCGGAATTTGCAAAGTAAACTATGCTACAGATTTACGAATTGCATTTACAGAAGGTGTAAAAAAAGTATTTGCGGATAATCCGGAAGTTATTGATCCTAAGAAATACAATGCTGCAGGCCGTGAGGAAGTTAAACAGTATGTTATGCAAAAAATGCAGGTTGTAGGAAGTGTAGGCAAAGCATAAATTAGATCAGACGGGAGAAAGTAATGAGAAAGTTGAAACTGGCTCCATCGGTATTTGGAGCGGATCTCGGCAATCTTCGAGAACAATTAAAAATTTTAGAGGAAAATGATGTTGAATTACTTCATGTAGATGTAATGGATGGTCATTTTGTAGAAAAAATGGCTTTTGGACCAGATCATATTAAAATGTTAAAGAATATGACAAGTATTCCGCTGGATGTTCATCTTATGATTGAAAAACCGGAACGGAAATTAGATGCAATTATCGATGCAGGTGCCGATATTATAACGATACATCAGGAGTCAACAACGAGATTATATAGTTGTATAGAAAAGATAAAATCCAGAGGAAGAAAAGCAGGTGTTGTATTAAGCCCTGCAACAAGTGAAGATACATTGAAATATGTATTGGATAAAATCGACATGATCTTATTGATGACAATTAATCCAGGCGAAGATGGGCCAGGCTTTCATCCTGAGCTGGTAGAAAAAATGAGAAATGTTCACAGATTTATTGGTGACAGACCTATTGATCTGGAAGTGGATGGAGGCATCGATAACACCAATATTCAGGTTTGCAGAGAAGCAGGAGTCAATGTATTTGTTTCTGGCGGTTATGTGTTTAAAGGCGACATAGCTGAAAAAATTCGTTCTTTAAGAGAAAATGCATAACATGAGTGAAATAAACTTTTTATCTGGTAAATGTAAAAACAGATGATATGGAGGATATTCAAATGAAAGCGTTAAGATTCTATGCAAAAAGAGATTTAAGATATGAAGACGCACCTTATCCTAAAATTGAAAAGGATGATGAAGTTATAGTAAAAGTAAAAGCAGTCGGCATTTGCGGTTCTGATATTGCTCGTTATCGTAATTTGGGCCCATATGTGCCAGGTATGATCTGGGGGCATGAATTTGCCGGAGAAGTTGTTGAAATTGGATCCGCTGTTACAAATGTAAAGGTAGGAGACAGAGTGGTAGGTTGTCCGAATTTAGTCTGTCATGCATGTGAACATTGTGAAAGTGGACATCCTTCCAGATGTGAATCATTAAATACCATTGGTGCCTATCATGCAGGAGCATTTGCAGAATATATCAATATGCCTGCGATTAATCTGATAAAGATGACAGAAAATATGACTTATGAACAGGCTGCATTAGTAGAACCGGCGACAGTTGCCATTCATGGATTATATCAGACAAATATTCAAATGGGACATTCAGTGGCAGTTGTCGGATGTGGAAATATTGGTCTGATGTGCATTGCCTGGGCAAAAGCATTTGGTGCGAAAACTGTATATGCTTTGGATCTTGATGATAATCAGTTAGAACTTGCAAAGAAATTTGGTGCAGATGTTACCATTAATTCTTCAGACATTGATTTTCATGATGAAATCAGAAAATATTGTAATGGTGTAGATCTTGCAATAGAATCAGCGGGAAATGCTTTTACCGCAGCAAGAGTTTTGGGATTGCCGCATAAAGGCGGGCAGGTTGTATACATGGGAATTCCATATGCAGACGTACCAATTCCTCGTTTTTATTTTGAAAAGATAATGAGAAATGAGTTAAATATTATTGGTTCCTGGTGTACGATTTCTGCTCCATATCCGGGAAAAGAATGGACAAATGCGGTGGAATATATCGGGAATGGAAAAGTCAGATTAACAGATATGATTACTCATAAAAAGGCACTGAGTGAAGGGCCGGCTGTTTTTGAAGAGATTATGGAGAATCCACGTGGATTTGGAAAAGTCTTGCTGCTTCCAGAATTAGATAAGTAAGAAGGTGTAAACATGGAATTAATGGAAATTAATCACGAATTAGAAGCTGCGTCTAATCAGGTGACAGAAGAACAAATACAGCAGTTTATCGATCAAATAGATTCTCATAAAAGAATTTTTGTATATGGTACAGGCAGATCCGGATTGATGTTAAAGGCATTAGCCATGAGATTAATGCAGATGGGATACCAGTCCTATGTTATCGGTGAAACTACAACTCCTTCCGTAGAAAAAGGAGATCTATTAATTGTTGCAACCGCATCTGGAGAAACAGGCAGTGTTGTAAGTGCGGCAGACAGCGGTAAGAAACAAGGCGTCGATGTAATTGTTATTACCGGAAGTCACGAATCCAGCATTACAAAAAATCATAAGCCTTTGATTCGAATTGATGCAGCAACGAAATTTGCAGAATCTGAAGCAAGTATTCAGCCATTAGGAAGTCTGTTTGAACAAATGCTTCTGATGATATTCGACGCACTGATTTTAAAAATAAGCCGTCGGAATGCTGATATGAATTCTGCAATGGCAACACGTCATGCAAGTATAGAATAAGAAAGCCGGAAGGTAATTTTGCAGACGTAAGAAAAAAAGAAAAAGATGGAGGTAAATATGGAAATATTATTAAACTTTTTTCAGGGCTTTGTTAACATGGGAGCCACAGTCCTGCTCCCGTTCGTAATCGCGATACTGGGTATCTTCTTCGGCATGAAAGTCGGACGTGCGATCAAGTCCGGTCTGCTGGTCGGCATCGGATTTCAGGGACTCGTACTTGCAGTAAACCTGCTGATCAGTTCCGTTACACCGGCAATGGAATATTACAAGGAACTTGGTTCCGGCTATGATACATTAGAGATCGGATTTGCAGCACTTGGTGCCGCATCATGGACTGTACCATTTGCAGTGTTTGTCATTCCGGCAATCATCTTTGTGAATATCCTGCTCGTCCGTTTAAAAGTTGTAAAAGTATTAAATGTTGATATCTGGAACTTTATGCATTTCTTAGTACCGGGAGCTCTTGCATATGCATTATCCGGGAATGCAGTCATCGGATTTTTGGTTGCACTGGGATGCGGGATCGGTGTCCTCTTCTTTGCACAGTGGGTCGCAGAGCCATGGGGAGAATTCTTCGGACTGGAAGGAACGACCTGTACCTGCCTTTCTTTCGTGGCATGGGCATATCCGATCTGCTATGTGATAAACAAGATCATCGATAAGATTCCGGGATTGAATAAATTAGACGTTGATATGACAGAGATCAGTGACAAGCTCGGTATCCTCGGGGACCCTGCAATGATCGGAATCTTCGTGGGAGCATTCCTCGGAGTGATCACAAAACAGACACCACAGGCGATCCTGACAATGGCAATGGGAGTTGCGGCAGCCATGGTATTGATCCCAAGAATGGTATCCATCATGATGGAAGGGCTTTCCCCAATGGGAGATGCAGCCAATGAATATGTACATAAAAAGATCGGCGAAGATACAGATATCTATATCGGCATGGACATCGCACTCGGACTTGGAGATCCTGCGTGTATCACCTGTACAGCGATCATGATCCCGGTTACGATCCTTCTGGTATTCCTTGTACCAGACATGAGATTTTTCCCTCTGAGCCTTCTGGCAGAGATCTGCTATCTGACACCGATGGTGGTGCTGAGCAGTAAAGGAAATCTTTTCCGTTCCCTCGTTGGAATGGTGATCATGATGTACGTTACGCTGTTCTTTGCGAACATGTTCATTCCGGAAGCAACACAGATGATGGCAGCAACAAACGTAAGCTTTGGAGACAGCTTTGTAACGGCATCCCACTTTGGATGGAACCCTGGAAATGTAATCGTATCGATCATCCACAGACTGATGATGATGCTCGGATAAGGGACAGAAAAATAAGGAAATAAGGAGGAAAACAGATGGCAACAAGATACCTGGTCATCAATGGATCCGCAGAAGACAGTGAGGGAGCGATCAGACTCTGCGGAGAGGCACTATATAAAGAAGGGATCGTAATGAAGGATTTCGGGACACTCTGTGTGGAACGGGAAAAGGATTTTCCAACGGGACTTCCCACCGAGATCCCGACGGCGATCCCCCATGTAAAGGCGGAAGGGATCAGAGAGAATGCGATCTGTTTCCTGAAGCTGGATAAACCGGTAGTATTCCGGAGGCTGGATGATGATACGGAGGAAGTGGAGACGGACATGGTCTTTAACCTGGCGATCAAAAATCCGGAGGAACATCTGATGGTGCTCCAGAACATGATGATGTTTTTGAATGATCCGGAAGTGTTATTAAAATGCAGGACGTTATCAAATGAAGAGACAGCTGCCTATTTACAGGAACAGCTGGGCTGATAAGAAAAGACAGAGAAAAAAGGAGAAGAAATCTATGGCAAAAGAAGTAAAAGTATTGGTAGCATGCGGAAGCGGAGTGGCAACATCAACAATCGCACAGGAAGCGATCAAGGAGATCGCAAAGGATGCAGGGGTGAAGATCCGTCTGATGAAGGGAACGATCGCGGAAGTACCGATGAAGCAGAAGGATGTGGATGTGGTATTTACGACGGCAAACTACCGCAAGAGTCTGGAAAAACCACATTTAAGTGTATTCGGACTGGTTTCCGGCATCAATAAGGCAGGAACAGCAAAGAAAGTAGAAGAACTGTTGAAGAAACTTGCGGCTGAATAATGGAATGATAATCAAGGAGAATAAACAGAGATGAAAAATAATATTGGTTTACAGACAGCATATTGGAATGGAACAACTCCAAAGCTGAATATCTATGAAATCATTGACTTAACAAAAAAAGCAAATATGGATACCATTGAGCTGAAAGCAGGGGATTTTGTTCCTTTAACGAGAGAAGAACGCGCAAAACTTACAGGTTATATCAAAGATGCAGGACTGACGATTACAGTCAATGGAACCGGATTAAGACCGGAACGTGATGTATCTAGCTCTGATAAAGAATCTCATGAAGCTGGCGTTAAACATTTATGCCATATGTTAGATCTCTGTGCAGAGATGGGTGTAAAACTCTTTTCAGGAATTCCATATGGTTTATGGAATACACGTCCGGATGGAGATGATATTGCTGAAATCAAAAAAGTCCGTACAGCAAATGCTATTGCAGGTCTGAAAGAAGTTGCAAAGCACGCAGAAGAAGTCGGTGTTACCATTTGCCTGGAAATCGTCAATCGTTTTGAACAGTATATTGTGAATACAGTCGATGAAGGAATTGCAATCTGTGAAGCAATTGATAATGATTATTGTAAGCTTCTTGTAGATACATTCCATATGAATATTGAAGAAGACTATATTCCGGATGCTATTCGTAAAGCGCAGGAGGCAGGATATCTGGGATACATCCATATCGGAGAAAGTAATCGAAGAGTTCCTACAGGGGAAAAGAAAAGTAACATTGACTGGGAAGCAATTGCTGAGACGATCGAGGATATCGGCTTTGATGGACCATTCGTCATGGAACCATTCGTTCTTGATAAATCCTCTAGTGCAAAGAGTGTTTCCCTTTGGAGAACGATCAAAGAAGCAGATGATATTGATGGCCTTGTTACAGATGCAGCTGCAGGAGTAAAATATTTAAAGAGTTTATAAAATGAATTCCTTGTAAGTTGAATCTTTATGTAGTTAATTGAGTAATGCTTGAAAAAGAATAATATCCAATCATACAATAGATATTAGAAACCCATAAAGTAAACCCTAAACATAAAATCATAACAGAAGGGAATTTGGAATGAACCAGCGAAGCACTGAGATTGTACAATTGTTAAGTAAAGAAAAAGATAAAATCACAGTTTCCGGATTTGCAGAATATTTTCAGGTATCGCCAAGAACCATCCGCAATGATCTAAAGGAGATTAACGCAGTACTAAGACAAAATAAACGAAAAGAAGTTGTGATAAAACGTGGTGGTGAGATCAGTCCGCCTAAGAATTTCAGGGATTCTCTGACTATTTTAATTGATGAGGATTTCAATAATTACAGACTGTCGAAAGAAGAAAGAAAAGAAATTGCAGCTATTATGATTGTCAATTCTGTAGATTTCATCACACTTGCAACCATTGCCGATGAATTATTAGTGAGCAGAGCAACTTTAATTAATGATTTAAAGGATATCAAAACATTTATTCGGCAAGCAAATATGAAAGTGACTTCTCATGCCAATAAGGGGCTTCGGATAGAAGGTGCGGAGAGTGTGAAAAGAGATTTTCTTTTTGATCTGTTGCGTCCTTCTTTATATGATACACAAAAGAATGTGATTGCCAATCATGTTCACGCACAGGCTGGCGACCAGAGTATAATAGAAAAAATTTTAGCTGAGCAGGAACAGCGGTATAAGAAATATATGAATGATGGTTCTTTCAATGAAATGGTTTTGCTTTTAAGGATTATGGTGAATCGTAATCAGAGTGGAGAATTTTTGGAACCACAGCCAGATACGAATAGTGAAAATTATATGTATGCTCTGGACACATTAAAATATATTTCCCAATATTGTGATGTGGTTACAACAGAAGATGATGTTTTATATTTTAGCAGATTTCTGGATAATGTGAGATATATTCGAAATAGCAGATCCAGCAAAAATACAGTAGTTATTCAGATGATTACAAGACGATATATTGCCAATATTTCTTCTGAACTGGGAATAAATTTAAATACGGATTATGATTTCTTCGAAAATTTATTCTATCATCTGGAATCGGTGCTTTCTGCGCCTCCAATGGATTATCAGGAGGCGGATCTGGTGAATGAGATACTGGAGAAAAATCAGGACGTCTTAGAGGCGGTCATCAATCATATGTTTTTGATCGATCAATATACGGAGCGTTCATTAACCGATATAGAAATAAAATATATTGCTATTCATGTATGTGCAGCAATTGAACGAAAGAGGAACAAAGAGATTGTTTTCCGTGTAATCGTAGCTTGTCATGCCGGAATCGGTACATCCAGATTGCTGCTTGAAAAATTGAAACGACATTTCAAATTTCGAATTGTGGATGTGATTTCTGCCCATGAAGTTGTTCGTATCGAACCCAATTCTGCTGATTTTGTAATATCTACCGTTCCATTAGAAGGCTGTCCATTGGAGTATGTTGTTGTATCTGCAGCTTTTAATGATGCAGATTATATCCGCGTTGGTAACCGCATTGATGCATTGAGAAACAACAGAAATATCCCATACGAAAAGGAAGAAGATGGACTGAGTGCAAGAGGATTAATGGAAAAGATACAGCCTCTTATATACAGCACTTTTGAACCGAACGATAAAGTAGATGATTTCTTAAAAGATCTTCGTGGAGTGGTTAGGGAATATTTTAAACAATCTGTGGAAAGCGAGGCAGAAATTATTTTGCCATATTTACATCATTTACTGACTCCTTCCAATATTGAGGTAGATGTAGAATGTAAAGATTGGAAAGAAGCTGTTCGAAGATCCGGTAAGAAACTTTGTGAGCAGGGCTATATTGAAAAACAGTATATAGATGCAATGATTCATAGCATAGAAGAATATGGACCATATGTTGTGTTATCAAAGGGGTTTGCCATGCCGCATGCAAAAGCAGAAGATGGAAGTATTCGTCTGGGCATGTTTTTAATCCGGTTAAAAACGCCGGTACCATTTGGCCTGGAAGAATTGGATCCGATAGAATTTGTATGCTGTTTAAGTGCCATTGATCATAAGACTTATCTGAAAGCGTTCTTTAATCTGGTCAATATGATGAAAGATGACCATTATAGACAGATGTTGCATGAGGCGAAAAGCCCGGAAGAGATAACAAGAATTGTTGAAAAATATGAGTATAGCATTTTTTAAACAGGAGTAAAATATGATTACAACAATTACATTAAATGTATCAGTAGATAAATGTTACTCGATCAGTGATATTGTCCGTCCTGGCACTGTATCAAGAGTCGATGCAGTAAGGAATACTGCTGGTGGTAAAGGGATAAATGTTGCCAGAGTTGCCAGGTTTTGTGGAGAAGACACTATGGCGGCAGGATTTGTTGGCGGGTTTAACGGAGATTATGTTATTGATTTAATAGAAAAAGATGGGATCAGCCATCGATTTACGAAAATTGCCAGTGAGACCAGAAGCTGCATTAATATCCTTGCAGCTGATGGAAGTTCTACGGAGTATTTAGAACCAGGAGCTCCGGTATCGGGCGAGGAAATAAAGCAGTTTTTAGAAGATTTTTCGAAAATTATCGAAGACAGTGATATTATTACAATTTCCGGAAGTATGCCAAAAGGAGTTCCGGTCGATTTCTATGCGACAATGATCAGAATGGTCAAAGCTGCAGGAAAGAAGGTAATTTTAGATACTTCTGGAAATGCTTTATTGGAAGGAATCAAAGCCGGACCAACGATGATCAAACCAAATGAGGAAGAATTAGAGGCAATTCTTGGAATAAAAATTGAAAATAGACAGCAGACAATTGATGCCGGGAAACAACTGAAAGATGAAAATGGTATTGAGTATGTGGTTATTTCTCTGGGTGGAGATGGCGCAATGCTTATTACGAATGACGCAGTATACCATGGAAGACCTCCAAAATTAGAAGCAAAAAATACAGTAGGATGTGGGGATTCTATGGTTAGTGCTTTTGCAGTAGCAATGAAGAGAGGGCTTACAACAGAAAAAGCCCTGGAGTATGCGGTAGCGGTATCTGCGGCTAATGCGATTAATCCGGGAACAGGAAGTATTCGTATGTCAGATGTGGAAGAAATCTTACCACAGGTGGTAATAGAGAAAATTCAGCATATCTAAGGTGAAATAGGAAAATAATCCCGCAAATGGTTTCATAAATCATTTGCGGGATTATTTTTTGTAAAATCGATAGTAGTCTATTTCCCATATCAAAAGATACAAGAGGTTTTCTATTATGCAATCAGATATTTTTCAATTGCTTCCACACATCCATTATGGTTATTGTCGGACACAAGGACATGGCAGATGTCCTTTACTTCCTGAACGGAGTTTCCCATGCCGATGGAAAGACCGGCAGTTTTCATGATTTCGATATCATTGGTGGAATCGCCGACCGCAATTGTCTGTTCCAGAGGAATATTCAGTTTTTCACAAAGGATTTTCAATCCGGAGCCTTTGGAAATGCCGACATTGGTAATTTCTAAAGCAGTAGGTTCGCTATTTGTGAGCATCACCGGAAGATGAGAAACGTCCTTTGTAAGCTTGGCACATTCTTTTGGGGTTGGGCTAAATATGTTAAATTTTTCAATACAGTTTAAATGCTGTTCCATATATTCACGGATATTAGGAACGAGATGGAGATGTTTCTTTACCATAGGTTGATAAACTTCCAATTGATAGTGATCCATATGATCAGCCTTTTCAATTTCTGTATAACCTTTGCCGTCTGCAATATAATAAAACATGACATCCCGGTTTTCTGTGATTGATAAAACCTCTTTTGCGATGGATTCATCCATTTGGTTCGAGAATATGATTTTATCAGCAAAATTATCATAAATCAATGCACCTGATTCGCATATAAAATAGCGGATATCTTTTAAAATATCCCGGTAATCATTTAATTCATCCAGTCCGCGTCCGGTAGAAAGGATGACAGTTTTTCCGGATTTTAAAGCACGTTTGATCGCATGCTGTGTTCTTAAAGTAATCTGTTTTTTCTGGTCTAATAAGGTTCCATCCATATCAAATGCAATTAAACGATAGTTTTTCATGTGATATACCTCCTTTGGTTTTACAGGTATAATATAACAATTTAATAATAATATGAACAGATGTGGCTGAATAATTGATCAAATAATGAAATCTGGTGATTAAAAGGTTTGGTTTTGATCAAAAATATTGATTGTAAGAGAGATTAGCACTATAATAAAGGAAAAATGCGGAGAGTTACTATGATACCAAATGATCGAAAAAAAGAGATTTTAGAGCTGTTAGAAAAACATCAATATATGACGGTTCCGGATCTGGCAAAACGGGTACATGTCAGTGAACCGACGATCCGCCGGGATTTTGTGCAATTGGAAATGGATGGATTGATCAAAAGAAGCCGTGGCGGAGCGTCGTTTATATCAAAGGCGTCGATGGACTGGCCGTTTGTATACAGGAATAAATTGCATAGAGAAGAAAAGCGCTATATTGCCCAATTGGCGACGGCGTATGTGTCCAGCGATGATACAATTTTTATGGACAGCAGCAGTACCTGCTATTGTTTGGCGGAGGCATTAGATGGATTTGCTAATCTCAGGGTATTGACACATAGTGTTCCAATTTTGCAAATATTAAGTGAAAAGAATGGAGTTACTCCTGATTGTGTATGCGGAACGTATAGAAGAAAAAGATCGGCGATATATGGATATGAGGCATGCGAACATATTGCAAAGCATCATGCCAAGACGTTTTTCTTATCCTGTACAGGTCTTCATTCCCAATATGGCTTGTCGGACAGATCAGAAGAGGATATGGCAATCAAACAGGCATTTTATAAAAGCTGTGATCAGGCAGTTCTTTTGATCGATAGCTCTAAGATTCAGAATGATATCTGTTATTATAAGGTTATGGATATTCAAAATCTCACGGCGATTATTAGCGATAAGCCACTTCCGGAGGAATTAATGGAATACTGCAGAGATTTGGGGGTTGAAGTGTCATTTTAACAATCAAAGCAGTGAGGTTCTTTCAAGTTAGTGGAATTATGATGAGGAGACTTATGACAGAAAAATGATTTTAATAATAACATATCCCAGCCAAAACGGATGAATGTATTTTATATCGAATTGGCTGGGATATTGTTATGCTGCAATTATTCTAAAGCCCAGTTCTGACCTTCAGTCTGCAGTTTGACCATACGAGTATAAATACCGTTTTCTTTGTAGAGTTCATCGGGTGTTCCCTGTTCTGCTACATTGCCGTCCGAAAGTACGACGATCTTATCTGCTCCTGCAACGGTACGCATACGATGGGCAATGACGAGTACTGTTTTATTCCTGATCAGGCGGGATAAGGCAGATTGAATCAGAGTTTCATTTTCCACATCGAGAGAAGCGGTTGCTTCATCGAGAAGGATGATTGGGGCGTCTTTTAAAAAGGCACGGGCAATCGAGATTCTCTGTCGTTCACCGCCGGATAATTCACATCCGTTTTCACCGATCATACTGTTCCATTTGTCCGGCAATTTTTCCGCAAACTCTTCGCAGTTTGCAAGTTTTGCGGCAGCGAGAACTTCTTCATCTGTTGCATCTTTTTTGCCGATGCGAATATTTTCCATGATCGTGTTATTGAACAATGTGACATCCTGAAATACGATAGAGTATAAGGACATCAGCGTTTCCGGCTCAATTTTTGACACATCCATACTGCCGACGGTGATTTTTCCTTTATCGATGTCCCAGAATCTTGCAGCCAGGCGTGAAACGGTAGTTTTGCCGCCGCCGGATGGACCGACGAGTGCAGTGACTTCGCCCTGTTTTGCTGTGAATGAAACATCTTTCAGGACCGTTTTTCCATTGTTATAGGCAAATCCTACATGAGAAAATACGATATCGCTTCCGTTATTTGTAAGAATATCACTTCCTGTTTGTACGGGATGATCCAGGATTTCTTTCATCCGTGAGATATTTGTTCCCGCGGCAATAATGGAGGCCAGATTTTGTAATGCCGACTGGAATGGGTCGTATAGTCGTGAAACTACCAGCAGGAACATGAAGAAAGTCAGGACATCCAGTGTGCCTTGGATCAAAAGGACGGAGCCGACGAAAGCGACGGTTGCAATGCCGAGTTTTAGAAGCATGGATGCTGATACGACGAATACAGCGGTCCCAAGTTCTGTGATGATGGCACGTTTTTCAACTGCTTTGATCTTTTTATCCAATCCTGCGAGATACTCTTCTTCTGCATTACTTGCCTTTAGGTCACGGATGGTTTCGATGCATTCCTGAATGCCGTCTGCGCATGCCATTTTTGCATCCATCTGACGTTTGTTTAAACTTTCCTGTACTTTAGAAGAAAATGCGACAATGGCAAGAGCTGCAGGGAGGACCCATAAGGCCGCAAATGCCATACGCCAATCGAAAAAGAACAGGCTGATCGCTACGAGTACTGTGGAGATAATGGAACCGACAAGCTCCGGAATAAAGTGGGAAAATGCTTTCTCCAAAAAGGCACAATCTGCCATAATCGTACTGGTCAGGTCCGCAAGATCTCTTTTGCCGAAAAAAGCCAGAGGAATTTTTCGAAGTTTTTCTGCAAGCGTAATACGGCGGACACCGCTTTCAATATATGTGGCAAAGTAAGTTGCGTTATATTGAAAATATGTGATAACAAAGATTAAAAGGAGGGAGATGATACATCCCACAATGTAAAAAGTTGTTCGCTCTTTTCCTACACCGCCACTCATCAAATCACCGACAAGATAATATAAAAGTCCTACCGGAAACATGAGAGAGAGGTTTTGAAGTGCGCAGGCAATGCATCCCCAGACCAGATCTTTCGCACCCTGTTCTGACAGTGCGTATTTTTTTTGTATTTTTTGAATCATGAATTACACCTCCCTTTTTACCTTCCATTGAACGGAATTTTGATAGTCATTCCACATTTTTGCAAACAGACCGCCCTTTTTGCAAAGTTCTTCGCGTTTACCAGATTCTACAATCCGACCGTCTGCCAATACATAGATACAGTCTGTATTGGCGACAGTAGAAAGGCGGTGGGCAATCATAATGACGGTTTTATTCTTTGCCAGTTCGTTAAAAGCTTTTTGAACTTGAGTCTCATTATCAGGATCAGCGTATGCTGTTGCTTCGTCGAGGATGATGATAGGAGTATTTTTCAGCATTGCACGGGCAATTGCAATTCTCTGTTGCTCTCCTCCAGAGAGATATACTCCTCCTGTGCCAATCATCGTATGAATTCCCTGTGGAAACTTTTCGATAATATCCATACACTGTGCTGATTTTAGCGCATCCATGACCTCTTCTTCTGTTGCATCTGGTTTTCCGAGACGGACATTATCTAGAATAGAAGCTTTGATGAGATGACTGTTCTGGAAGACAAAGGATACTGTATTCATAAGTTCCTCTTTTTTGATATCTTTTACATCTACACCGCCGATTTTTACACAGCCGCTTTGCGGATCAAAAAATCGGGAAATAATATTAGCAAGAGTCGATTTTCCACCGCCGGACGGACCGACAAATGCAATTGTCTGACCCGCTTGAATATGCAGGGAAATGTCCTTGATCACGTCGTGTTCTCCATCATAGCTGAAGCGCACATGTGAAAGTTCTACGGAAGAACCATGTGGACTTAATGGATGATCAGGCTCAGAAAGTGGGTTTAAATGAAGTATGCTGTCAATTCTCCCTAAGGCATCAGCAACGATCATTTCATTCTCACTCATAAACATGATCTTCGTAAGCGTCACTGAGATAACAGGTGTAATAATAATATAAAAAAGTAGATTTAATAAAAATTCAGTTGTAACACCGTCTCTTGTAAAAAAAAGAGAAGCGGCGATTAAAAAGGCGAAAACACCATTAATTGCTGTTGTATAGAACATCATTGGCAGACGCAGATCTTTTGTATAGGCAATGACCCATTTTTCATAATTATCAATGGTAGCTTTGAATTTCTTAAATGAAAAGACAGTCTGTCCGAATGTTTTAACAACAGGAATGCCGCGAACGTATTCAACGGCTTCATTTGACATGGCATCCAGTGCATTCTGGTATTCTTTCATTTTTTGTTCCATCTTTTTACCGGTCATGCTCATCATAATGAAAAATCCAAGGATGACCGAAACCAGACTCAGCAGACCCAGATGCCAGTCGAATACAAGCAGCAGGATGAGGAGTCCGCATGGAGTGGTAATGGCGCCTACTTTATCGGGGAGCTGGTGGGCGAGAAATGTTTCTGTTGCAGCGCTTGATTCATTAACGATTTTTCGCAGTCTGCCGCTTCCAAAACTTTCAGCAAATCCGAGTGGCAGCTTTGCAATATGATGTATGGTAAGGCTGCGAAGATTCGATGCGACGCGGAATGCCGATATATGGGAGCACATCAGCGCTGCCGTATAGATAACCATGGATAATACGGCAAATACCACTGCCATAACGCCATAATGCGGCAGATTTTGTGCTTTTTCAAAATGTGGATATACATCCAATACATCGTGGATAATACACCAGATGTACCAGAATGGAACAAGTGCAATGAGTGCACTGAGGGCTGATAAAATCCAGGAACCATAGGTTAGAAATCTATGATTTCCGGCATATCCCATCAGCCTTGACAAATTTGATTGTTCTTTCAAATGAATCATCCTCCTTTCAATTGTGTGATGGCTTTTTAGATTGCATCAGGCTGTCTCATGATCTTCATCCAGCCTGCCGTATAAAACGTACGCAGCTCCAGGAGATATTTTTCTGCTTGTTCTAACGGCATCTCATGGATGATCAGCTCAAAAAAAGCATTGAACATTCCTGTAATCAGGATATGTTCCAGGCGTGGATCGATCGGAGGTGACGGATGTCCGAGATTTTCCAGGACAGCCTGATAGTCATGTGTACCTTTTGTTTCAATGTCGACCATTTTATCAACCATTTCTGCAAATCGTGTTCCCTCTGAACAGCAGAGAATAAGCTTAAATTCCTCCAAATTTTCATATGCATAGATCAACATGTCGTGCATGCATTGACCGCTGATCTCACTCATATTATCAGGCTGGTCCTCTGGCGGCAGTTTGGCAAAATCCTGTTGCGCATGGCAGAAACAATCCATAAATCGATCGTATTGTTTTCCGACGAGGGCTTCAAAAAGCTGTTCCTTGCTTTCATAATAACCATAAAATGCGCCGGTCGTTACACCGGCTTCCTTCACGATATTTCGTAAAGAAGCGGATTTGAATCCTTTTTTTAGAAATTCAGCTTTTGCTGCGGCGTGAATCATATCCAGCGTCGTCTGTTCAGCGTTTTTCACAATTTGTTCCTCCTTGTAACGTTGTTATATAACACTGTTATATCGTATTTCAGAAAAATATCATTGTCAAGAAAATCGGGTTTAAATGAGAAATGTTAGTCATAACACTTGACAAAATAAATGCCTATGATAATATAATCATATAAAGTATATATAAAATTTTTATATATATAAAAATTAAAAAAGAGGTGAGGAAGATGTATTACTATCCGGTA
>JAUNOI010000024.1:0-1817 GCA_030531165.1 Lachnospiraceae bacterium | reverse complement strand
TGATTGAATGCCTGATTTTGTCCATTGTCAGCAGACAGGATTCCTATGGATACGAGATAAGCCAATCAGTAAAGCTCATTGCCAGGATAAAAGAATCGACGTTGTATCCGATTTTAAGAAAATTAGAGCAAAATGGATATGTTACAACATATAATCAACCGTTTAACGGCCGTAATCGAAAGTATTATTCGATTACAGAGCAGGGGAAAGAGCAATTCATATTTCTGAAGAAGGAATGGAAAGAATATCGGGATATGCTGGACGATCTGATTGAAGGGAGAACGATAGAATGAGAAAAGAAGAGTATTTAGAAGAACTTCGCAAGTATTTACGGCGTCTTCCAAAGGAAGATTATGAGAGTGCGATCGATTATTTTACGGAATATTTTGAAGAGGCGGGACCGGAGGCTGAATCGGAGATCATAAAGGAGCTCGGAACTCCGAAAGAGGCTGCGAACGAATTGTTAAACCGTCTATTAGATGAGAAGACGGAGATGGTAAAAAAAGATCATCGAAATGTATCATTAAAGAGCATCGTTGTAATTGCAATTCTGGCAATCTTTGCAGCACCGGTCGGCGTACCGATTGCCATTACCCTCGTTTTGATGCTTTTCGTATTGCTTTTGATTGTTTTTGTCATGCTTCTGGCGGTGATCTGCTGTGGGGCGGCATTTCTGCTGGGAGGTGCGAAAGTACTGATACAGGGACTGATCGCATTGGCAACATCTGCTTCCGGCGGGATTATGATAACGGGAGTCGGACTTGCAGCGCTTGGAACAGGCATAATTCTAGTTATTGCAGCATGCTGGTTCTGTAAAGTTTTTAGCGTTGCATTGTTTCGTCTCATATCTGTGAAGCTATGTCGTAAAGGAGGAAGATAGATATGGGTAAGTGGACAAAAAGGATTTTGATCATTGCGGTGATTATGATTGCAGCGGGTTTTATCATGATTCAGGCAGGTAGAATAGCTGGGGGAACAGAATATTTAAAAGGTGTAAATCTGGATTATTTGGATAAGAAACATAAGAAAGTGAAAAAGGTTATCAAAAAAGAAGAATTAGATACATTTGAAAATGTGGAAATCGATTTTCATGACTTTGATTTAAAAATCCTGCCTTCAGAGGATGAAAAATTTTATTTATCTTATTCGTATGATGGTGATAAAAGTGTCTTGTCGTATAAAATAAAAGACAAAACACTGTACATGAAAGAATCAAACGGCAGTCTGGCGAAAAGGAATGTTTGGATTCATATTGATGATCTAAAATATGGTTTGATTCCGATTTTTAGCGGAGATATAGAATATGAAATGAATATCGCTTATCTTTATATTCCTAAAAATGTGAATTTAAAGCAGCTGAATGTCGATATTGATGATGGAGATTTCATTTTAAAAAATGTAAAGGCACAGGCGGTGGATATTTTGGGCGATGATGGCGATATATTACTAAAAGATACGCAGATCACGAATACAAGGATCAAGGAAAAAGATGGAGACATCATTTTAAACATGTCCGATGCCTGTCTTGAGGGGCTTGATCTGGAGCTTTATTCGAAAGATGGGGACGTAGTTGTTGATGATGTAGAGGGAAGTTATACAATGAATGAGGATGAAGAAGAACAGAGGTTTACGCGGAAAAGTGATACGGGAAGCAAGATTTTGAATGCGGAGACGAAGGATGGAGATATTGTATTAAAGAAGACGAATTAGAATATAAAGAAGATGGGAAGGGGCTGTCGGGAAATAGATAGTTCCAAACAGGGGGGCAGATGTGACTCATATCAAGTCACACCTGCCCCTGAAAATTTTCCATAAAA
>JAUNOI010000094.1 GCA_030531165.1 Lachnospiraceae bacterium | reverse complement strand
ATAAAAAAATAGTTAATGATCGTATGTGCAAAATAAACAAATATAAACCCAAACAGGAACACAATAAATTTTTTATACTTAACACAAAATTTCGTTAATGATAATTGAACATGACGATCTTCTTTTTTTGTTTCTTCCGTTTTTACATACTCAAACTTTTCATTTTTAGGAAGAACAAATAATCGAACCGCAATCAATAAAAATAAATTGAGACCAATATAAAACAATGGTAAAATATCCGGCGAAAAACCTTCCACCGCATATCCTATGATAAAGGAAGTTAAGGCGTAGGCAACTGACCCTAATCCCCTTGAAATACCATAATTGATTTGAATACCATATTTTTCAAAAACGAATGCTAGGGAATTCATCAACGGCATAATTGTTGTAATCATTGAAAAAATACATACAATGAAAATCAAAATTACCATCTCATTTGTCGGAAAAACATAGAGAATAATGGATGAAACAATCATCATCACAGTAATCGCCGAAATGACATTTCTTAATTCAATTTTCTCGTATTTATCTACAAATGAGGCTAATACCGGTTGAATCACAACCGCAAGTACATTGCATAATGCTAGAACCAGCCCAATCATTGAATTATTAAAATTTTTATTTAATAAATATACCGAGGCATATCCTGTTATCGCACAAAAAGCTCCATAATAGAATATCTGACTAGCAGCATACTTTAAATCTAATTTTAATATATTTTTCATACAAATCCTCCCATTGTATATGATAGTCTCTCGGAATCTTTAAGTCAGAAAATACAAAGCTGATCAATCTCCCGCCTTGTGACAATCCATTTTAAAAATTTTTCTTTTCTAATTGCATCTTTATCTCATAATCTGAAATCTGACATCCATGTTCACCCAATATTATGGAAGGTTTTATTTTTCCATGATAGTCACTTCCACAGGTAAACAACAAATGATGCTTTTTCACCTCTTTATAATAATGGGAAATCTGCTCTGGTGAATGATAGCTGCTAAATACTTCGATACCATCAATCCCCATTTCTAGGATTCCTTTGAGCAAATATTCTTTTCCTTTAAGGTTCACACCTGGATGTGCCAGCACCGCAATGCCGTGATTATTATGGATTATATCGATGATTTCTTGCATTTTAGGATATTGAATCTCTGCGTAACATGGTTTTCCCTGAGAATAATAATCCCAATAAAAATTCACTTGCGGATTATCATTTCTCGAGCCTCCAACACGATATGGACGTAATATTGGATGATCTTTATATTCAATTTTCGACAATAACACTTCTGCAAATAATTCTCCTGTCCATGATTCCGGCCAATAACTGTCTTTTGATATTGCCCACATATCGTCTTCGGTCACATCAAATCCTAATTTCTGTGTTTCCACCAATCTTTCAAGTGATGCCCAAAGACTTTGATCTCTTATATTTTTTTCAATCTCTACAAATTCTTTGCTTTCAAAGTCAATGCCATACCCCAACACATGAAAGTTAGTGTCTTTGTAAACACAATCAATCTCAATTCCCGGAATATAAGTGATTCCTCGCTCTCTTGCGAAAGTCTCTGCCTCCGTGTTTGCTTTGACACAATTATGATCGACAATCGACATCATATCAATGCCTTTTTTGACACATTGTTCTACTAATTCAAAAGGCGTATATTCTCCGTCCTCACTGTATTTGCTATGCATATGTAAATCAATCATAAAACGTCCTCCTAAGTCTTTCATAATCTCTCGGAATCTTTAAGTCAAAAAATCAGGGGAGTGTGTCACACCCCCCTATCGCCCATAATACATATCCATGCATTTTATATTCACTTAAGGGGATGAAATCGATGGAATATCATGAGCTACAAATGGTATTATCCACAAATGCCTAAGAAACTTAATATAAAACTAACAACAATAATACCGATCAAAATCAGGTTTGGATTGACTTTTTTTCTGATTAATCCAAAGCAGGCAAATGTTGCTGCTAATGGAAGCATACCTTTTAAAATCTGATCTAAAATTTCCTGTAATTTATATTCAATTCCACCCATGTTAAAGTTCAGGGTTGTTGTCAGTCCCACTGTTTGACAGATCATACCTCCAACCATCATCAAACCTAAAATACCGACTCCCTTTGTGATAATTGCCATAATTCCATTCTCATATGCTTCTTTGATGTACTTGCTTCCCAAAGTAAATCCTAAATATGTACCAAAATAACGGCATAAAAGATATGGAATATTATATAAAATCAGGAAAATAATTGGTCCTAATACGGAACCCTGTTGTCCTAAAGAGATACCAATACCAGCAGCAATTACACGGAACGTTCCCCAGAAGAATGAATCACCGATACCTGATAAAGGTCCCATTAAACTTGCTTTTACAGCATTGATGGAGTATGCATCAAAACCAGCTTCCTCGCTGTTTTCTCTTTCCATACTTGCTGCTAATCCTAATGGGAAAGTTGCAAAAGCTGAAGTTATATTGAAATAAACAGAGTTACGTTTCATCGCTTCAATACGTTCTTCTTTCGTTTTATAGTAACGATTAATTACTGGAAGCATTGCATATTCAAAAGACAGACCACTTGCTCTTACCTGATTCCAGCTTGCAAAATGGGTAAACGATCTTAAGAACACTTTATTTAACATTTTTTTATCTTCTTTTGATAAACCCTCTTTTAACTTAATCATTAAAGAAATCCTCCTCATCATCGGTGCCTACAGCCATAGATGTACTATGATTTTTCATTGTATTATTGAAATCCATTTCCTTAAAACTTGTATATACTGCAATAACGGTACCTATCAGGCAAATGGCGATCAATGGTAATTCTAAATATGCATATAACACAAATCCTAAAAACAAGAAGATGGCAATCTGCTTATCCCATAACATATTTAATAACATTGCCATACCTAATGCAGGTAACGCCTGTCCGGCTACGGTCAGTCCATTCATGATCGCATCAGGAATCGAATCAATAAATGCAGAAACTGCTTCTGCACCCAGCATAATTCCTAAAAATCCAACCACTCCAAATGCCAGCGGTTTTAAGATCATGCAGGCAAGATGGATGGCTGCAATACCTTTCTGATTACCTTCTTCATTGAATTTGTCAGCCTGAGGCATCATAGCAGCAAAACCAATATTAACAACGGTCGTAATTGTTGTTGCCAATAAACTGATCGGTACTGCCAAAGCCATAGCTACTTCGATTCCTTCTCCGGATAAAATAGCAAATGCTGTTCCAAAGATAGAACCTGTAAACGAATCAGAAGGTAACGCTCCTCCGATCGATGTAATTCCTAAAAAGATAACCTCTAAAGATGCACCAGTGATCACACCTGTTTGTAAGTCTCCTAATACTAATCCTGTTAATGCACCCATGACCAAAGGTCTTTTTATCATTGGATCTCCTAGTCCTGTATCTGTTAACATTCCCAAGAACATTAGTAATCCAACTAATAATGCTTCTGTAATCATAATTTCCTCCCTTATAATTTTTTACAATGTAACTAAATCATAGATTTTATCGCTTTTGCTTTATCAGTAGGTACTGGCTGATAGCTGACGTCCACATCAAATGTAAGTAATTCATGAAATACATTTTTCTCCTGAGCGGTTACAAATAAATTTTTATCTAACTGTTCTTTTTCTTCACCGCCATCTTTAAGCTGTGACATTCTTCCATAATTTCCAACATTAACTGCAGGAATATTTTTTACATTCTGCATCATCTTTAATGCTGTTTCAGGATTTCCGACAATCAGGAAGATCTTTAATTTTTCTACTCGTGGATCATTCAATAATGCAATGGCTTTATCTGTTGAAATAATGCTTGCTTTTACTCCGTTCGGAACCGCCATTTTTAATGCCATCATCTGCATTTCGTTATTTACAACCTCATCATCTGCAACCACAATGCGATTAATTCCTAAATGTTTACTCCATACTACTGCAACCTGGCCATGTATTAACCGTTCATCAATTCTCATTAATTTAATCAAAAAAATCACCACTTTCTTCTTTTTTTGTTTCTTTCATCATATCATTGATGTACACAATTGAATTTTTTCCTTCTTCAATATTTTGTAAAATGCTGCTGTCATCACACTCCGCACTCAATGCTAAGGATAAAACTAAAATCGTATTCATTCCTGAAATCAGATGAACGTTCTTATACTCCACCAATGGAGTTAATACCGTATTAACACTTCCTCCAGGCGCATCCGTAATAATTACAAATTCATCCTCATCATTGATCATATTACTAACCTGACGAAAAACTTCTTTTACATCCTCTCCGTCATGAAAACCAAACGCATAAATTCCATCATCCATACCGGATAACATTTTAACAGTTGCTTTCATGCCTTCTGCCAGTCCACCGTGCGACGCTAAAATAATTTTTTTCATGTTTACTCCTTTCTAAGTTATGAATATGCATATCCTTTTTTAACTTGATCATATTTTACCTAGTAACAGATACTTTTTCTATTGTCTTTTCTCATTAAAATATGGAAAAAACTAATTCTTTTTAAAATGTAATTCAAAGATATGAAAATCCTCCTGAACCAAAGGAATTGACACCCCTATATTTTTAAGTTCGTCACCACCATATATCTTTTGACTTGATGCTTCGTAATAATTAACATCAGAATTCAAATAAGGAATTTTAAATAATCCCCTTGCTGATAAAGGGGTATAAAATCTCTGAAAAATCATAACCATACATTCTTCTTTTTCCGAATCATAAAGTGACCACATTTGATAGTTTTCATTAAATGTATCGTGTCGATAAAACCTTCCATCTAAAACAAGCTGCTGCATTTTTTTATAATCAGATATTTGCAGCTGGATTGCTTCCAATTCTTGCTTATCGCATAATTTTAAATCCATCTCATAGCCCAGGTTAAATAGTTTTGCAACTTTATAACGGGTGTCCAGTGCTGTATTACGGCCTGTTTGATGATTTGGCGTTATACTTACGTGTGAACCCATAGAAACCGGCGGATATAACATACTGAACCCTGACTGAATCGCAACACGATCAAATCCGTCTGTATTATCACTGCACCAGTTCTGACCAACATAATATAATATTCCGGGATCAAATCTAGCGCCGCCACTAGAACAACCTTCGAATAAAACATTTGTATATGTCTTTGTAATTCTTTCTAATATCTCGTACAGCCCTAAAACATATCGATGATAGATTTCCCCTTTTTGATCTCTTGCTAATAATTGCGAATTTACATCCGTAAGAGGACGATTCATATCCCATTTCACATAATCAATGTCACCATCTTTTAAATAAGCATCAAACATATGAACAATATAATCTCTGACATCTGCTCTTGATAAATCTAACAAATATTCATGTCTTCCCTCTACAGGTTTATATGATGGAACGTGTAAAATCCAGTCCGGATGTTGTTGATATAACTGACTGTTTTGACTGATTGCTTCCGGCTCAAACCATAGTCCGAATTTTAGTCCTTTCTCATGTACCAGTTTTGCAACGTTTTTTATTCCTCCCGGCAGCTTAAACTCCATACATTCCCAATCACCAATTGGACTTTCGCTTGTCAAGCCGCTCCGGAACCATCCATCATCTAAAACAAATAAATCAATTCCTGTTTCCTTTGCCAGATCTGTCTGATCCTCGATTTTATCCAGAGAAACATCATAGTACATTGCTTCCCATGAATTTAATAAAACAGGCCGTTTCATGTTTTCAAACTGCTTTGGCATCAAATGATATTGATACAGCCAATGAAAATTCTGACTCATTTCATTCAGTCCGTGTCGGGAATAATTCAAAATTGCTTCCGGTGTTGTAAAAATGTCCCCAGCTTCTAACTTCCATGAAAAAGTGTCCGGATTAATACCAATTTGTGCTCTCACTTTTCCAAACTGATCCACTTCCGCTTCTGCCGTAAAATTCCCGCTGTAAATCAAATGAAAGCCATATACTTCCCCATGAAATTCATCAGCCTTTGGAGAAAGCAATGCGAAAAATGGCTGGTGCTGCAAGCTGCTGCTTCCTCTTACACTTTCAATTTTCTGAATACCGTGATGCAGTGCAAACCTCTGTAAATTTGCTTCTTTTGCATGAGTTCCATATAAAGAGATCCAGTCATAGTTTTGACTTGGCAAATCCAAAGACAAACTCTTTGCATTCTCAATCACGATTGTCTGATCCCCGTAATTCTCTATTTTCTGATGTCTTGCTATGATTCCTTTTCTATCAAAAACAGAATAATATAAATAAACTCTCACTTTAGCAATTTCATCTTCACATATGATTTCTAAAGTTTCCACTTCATCCTGATCGCCAAAGGTACCAGGCATTCCCGGCAATACCGGTTTTTCAGTCAATACATTCCATTCCTTAAAATGAAGATCCAGATACTCAATGCCGTTTGCTGGTATTACTGATAACGCAGGTATACGAAAATCCCCTCTTCCCCGAACCGGAATTTCCAGTTGAATATCATCCAGTGATGCATGTTCAATGCTTAAATGATTGTTCGTATTGTATGCCCGTTTAAAAATATGATCCTGTCCATTATCATGATACTCACGTACTGTTTTTCCAAAGTAACAATGAACCAGATATTTCTCGTCTAAAACTTCCATAATATAACTTATTTTTTCATTTTTTATATGTACAATACAATTGTTTTTATGAAATGTAATGCTCA
>JAUNOI010000023.1 GCA_030531165.1 Lachnospiraceae bacterium | reverse complement strand
TGAGTCCATGGTTCAGCCGTGTAAGGAACTGAAGATGGAATACAAGTCGGGGGCCGTTCGGCCCCTCATTTACGTTGCGGGGAAGATTTTTTATTTTATACAATTTTATTTTAAATACTTCTGCCAGAATGCATAATTTCACATATTTTGCACATCCTATCGATATAGCCGTTTTTCTTTCATAACATAAGTTTTGAATTGATATTCTCTTTTTTCTTGTTTTGTAACATATGTTATGCATTTGGAAATTTTGTTGATTTTCTTTTTTGTTTCGTCTAAAATTTTATTAATAAGAAATAGGAGTTCAAAAATATGAGCAAATTAATAAACGATAATATGCTAATTGAAATTGCCCATATGTATTACGATGAACATATGACGCAGCAGCAAATTGCTAAAAAAATGAATATAAGCCGTTCTCTGATTTCAAAATCTTTAACAAAAGCCCGTGAAGCCGGTATTGTTGAAGTAATCGTTCATTCAGAACTGATTCGCCCCTATAAAGATATTGAGGATCGACTAAGAAAAATCTTAGGCCTGAACCACGTACGTATCTGCAGTTCCAGCAACAGCATCGAAGCGATTGCCAAAGAAGCCGGTAAGCTGCTTTCAACAAAATTGTCACGCTGTAAGTACATCGTCGTATCAGGAGGCGAAACTGTCAAATATGTTGCGGATCATTTTTCACCTGCAATTAATTTCCCAAATGTTACTTTTATTTCTGCAAATGGCGGACTTGGAGAAACTCACTGGGCCACTGACGCTAATAATATTTGTATTACATTTGCACAAAAATGCGGTGCACAGCATTTACAAATGTATGCTCCGGTTACCGTAGATTCTGCAAAAGCGAAAGAGATTTTTTCAAAGCAGCTGTTTATTAAAAGTGTCCTTGATAAAGGAAAACAGGCAGATATCGCTCTCGTTGGAATTGGCAGTTCCCTACAGTGGTCGAATCTGGAAAATACCTACTTAAACGATCAAAAAGAGCTTTACCTGATCAATGAAAATGTTATATGCGGAGATATTTGTTACAACTATTTTGACAAATACGGGAAATGGATCGACTGCACCTGGAATAATCAGATTATCGGACTGCATTTAAACGATATTCGGAAGATTCCGGAAGTCATCTGTGTCGCTGCCGGTATTCAAAAAACTGAGAGCATCTATGTTGCCTCCCAGCATCGTTTGATTACATCCTTAGTAACCGATCTGAATACGGCGAAAAGTCTTCTTTCTTATTATAATAAAGATTTATTTGATTGATATATAAAATATTTTAGGAGGATTTGTTATTATGCAGACAAAAGGATTACGAATGTATGCGGCTGATGATGTTCGGCTTGAAGAGTTTGAATTACCTGAAATGAAAGAAGATGAGATTCTGATAAAGATCATCTGTGACAGCGTATGCATGTCTACTTATAAAACAGTCAAACAAGGAGAAAGACACAAACGTGTTCCTTCCGGAATCTCCGAAAATCCGGTTATCATCGGTCATGAATTTGCAGGCGATATCATAAAAGTCGGTTCGAAGTGGAAAGACCAGTTTCAGCCGGGCGATCGATTCGCACAGCAGCCTCAAATTCCGGGGCAGCTGAAAACGCCCGGTTATTCCTATCCGTATTACGGTGGCGATACCCAATATGCTATCGTTCCAAATGAAATTATTGAAAAGGGCTGCTTTTTACATAATGAAGGTTCTTACTTTGAAGCATCGATTGCGGAACCGGTCGCCTGCTGTGTTGCAGGATTCCATACGATGTTCCACTCCATTCCAGAGTCATACGAACATGCCTATGGCAATAAACCCAATGGAAATCTAATTATTATGGGTGGCTGCGGTCCAATGGGACTGGCTGCGATCAGCTATGCCCTTTGCACGGAAAATAAACCCAAACGCGTCGTTGTTACCGATATTAATGATGACCGCCTCACACGTGCCGCACAAGTGATTCCGGTTGAGGAAGCCCATAAAAAGGGAATTCAGCTGCTCTATATCAACACCGCTTCTATGGAAAATCAGGTTGAGGAACTCATTGATCTGACAGACGGTCACGGATATGACGATGTATTCGTATTTGCTCCCGTGCAGTCAATGGCTGAAGTCGGCGATCAAATCCTTGCGGACGACGGATGTTTAAATATCTTCGCGGGTCCCGCTGACAGTCAGTTTAGCGGTGAAGTGAACCTGTACAATGTACACTACTCCAAGCACCACTATGTCGGATGCACCGGAAGCCTCGTATCCGATCTGCAGGAAGTCGTAGAGAAAGCGTCGAAAGGGCTTATGAAGCCTGCCGTTATGATCACTCACATCGGAGGAATCAATGCCGCACGCGACACAACAATCAACCTGCCGTCTATTCCCGGCGGTAAAAAACTGCTCTATATGCAGATTGAACTGCCGCTAACCGCAATCCAAGATTTCAGAGAATTAGGAAAAACAAATTCTCTGTTTGAAAAACTTGCAGACAGCTGTGATGCACATAATGGATTGTGGAATGCAGAAGCAGAAGAAATTTTACTAAAGCATTTCGAAAAATAAATATATATATGCATTCTTTCAGAATACATCTGCCATTATCCAAAAAAGACGAACGCAGCAAAAAATCAGCTGCGTTCGTCTTTTTTAATTCGACCTTTTTCCACATTCGGCTGAATAAAATTCTCAAGCGAATATTTCCACAAAACTTCAGAACCAATCGGCGTAATCTGATTTCGTTTTAAAATCTGGTTTAAATGAACGCCATGTTCTTTCCATGCCTTTCCGTCGGTTGCTGCATTCAGCATCACCGGCTGGAGATTGTCCATCGTATGGGCAAAATGCGCCTCAAGGGTTTCGTTTTGCTCAAATTCCTCCCACAGATTTCTCATCTTCTCCGCCTGATCCTCTGGAAGCATACCGAAGATCCGATCCGCAGCCGCCGTCTCTCTCTGCCGCTGCGTCTTTTTACCTTCCTCATCATAGGCATACGTATCCCCTGCATCGATCTCCACAATATCATGAATGAGCAGCATCGTTACCGTCTTTAAGATGTCAATTTCATCATTCGCATATTCACTCAGAAGGATCGTCATGATCGCCATATGCCATGCATGTTCCGCATCATTTTCCTTTCGAACTGCGTCCGAAAGATATGTCTGTCGCCCAATAAATTTTTCCTTATCAATTTCCCTGAAAAACTCAAACTGCTGATCTAATCGATTCTTTTCCATCTTATTCTCCTGTTTCACCTAACGATCCATCCAAAGATAATTCATAAAACCCGGAACCTGCTTTTCCCAGGACGCTTCACTGTGATTTCCATTTTTCTGGAAATAGATTCTCGTCAAAACACCTTTTTCATCCAGACGATCGGCAATTCTTCGATTGCATCTTGCCGTATACGTGTCATATGCTGGATTTCCGCCGTTTGCCGAACCTGCCTCATGTTCGCCCCATGACAAATAAAATCTCGTGTCCCCATCTAATGCACTGTCGAAAATATCCCTGCATACCTGCCGCATACAAAATCCGACTGCACTTGAAAGACAGGCAGCCTTTGAAAAATATCGGTTATATTTGATTCCTGCATAGATGCTCATCAGACCACCCATGCTCGAACCTCCGATTCCAGTCGCCTCTCGGAACGAATACGTTCGGTACTCCCGGTCGACCATCGGCTTCAATGTGTGAACCATCCATGAAAGCGTCGCGTCGCCAGTTCCTTTGATATAACCTAAGAAACCACCGTCCGCATCGTAAGGACAATACTCTGAAAGCCGTCCATTCCCCTCATGGCTGCATTCGATTCCAACGATGATCATCGGTTTCTCCCATCCATCCAGAAAATCTTTCAGGCCCCAACTCTTTCCATAGGTCGCATCCTCATCAAAAAACAGATTATGCCCGTCAAAAAAATACATTACCGGATAGCGTTCATCCGTATCATAATAATGATCCGGTAAATAAATATGCAATGTCCTGTTTTTCATCGCTGGCTCAAATAATATTTCTCTTTTAATTATCATTTATACAACCTCATCTTTTAAAATTTCTAATTTCAAATCCATTCTAGTCAACAAAACACACAAATCCGCTTCGAACACCTATTTAAAAAAACACGAACAGGCGTTCCACAATAAATACCGCCCCACAGGCAAATAATGCTACTGACAGCAGGCTTTTCTCCCGATATGCCGCAATGAGCGCAACAACAAAACCCGCAACTCCCGATATCCTGCTCGACGTCGAATCGATAATTGCCGGAAATGTCATGGCTGCCAGACACGCATATGGCACATAATATAAGAAAGAACGGATAAATGGACTTGTAATCTCCTTTTTCGTAAATACAAGCGGTATCATACGAATCAAATATGTCGTCACCGCCATAACCAAAATATAAATATAAATATTATGCTTCATCAGGACTACCTTCCTCTCCATCCTCTTTAACCGGCGCCAGGTATGCCGCAATTGCTGATACAAGCACCGTCGCAATAATAATCACAAATCCCGATGAAACATTTTGAAGCATCGGTAAAATCGAAAAGATATTGCTGATCAACATTGCCGCAATCACAACGCACATAACCGCCCTGTCTTTTTTTGCCGGCGGAATAATAACCGCCAAAAACATGCCATAAATCGCAATCGACAATGCACTTACAACAAATGTAGGCAGTATATTGCCACAGATTGCCCCAACAAGCGTACCAAATACCCAACCGGGCACAGCAACACTCATCGCTCCATAGCTATAAAATGCACTGATTTTCCCCGGACGGCTCGCACTCACACCGAAGATCTCATCGGTGATGCCATATGCGACCAGATAACGATGTAACCACACTTCTTCCCGCGAGAGTTTCTGCGACAGCGAAAACGACATCAGACAGTATCTTAAATTGATTACAAGCTGCGTTAGCATCATCTCTACATAAGAGCCGGACATTACGATAATGTCCAATCCGGCAAACTGTCCTGCTGAGGTCAGATTCGTTAGCGAGATCAGCGCTGCCTGCCCTGCAGTCAGTCCATCCGAAACCGACATCATGCCAAATGTAAAGGAAACCGCAAAATATCCCAGCGCAATTGGTATTCCGTCCTGAATTCCCTGTTTAAAACTATCCTTTCTGTTCATATCGATTTTCTCACTATCCTCAATTTAAGGCAATGGATGTCTTGCTGCCAGATACAGCCGGTACCATTCTTCTTTCGTCAGCATTACATCCCCTGCGGCAATGATCTCTTGCAGCCGTTTTGGATTTGTCGTTCCTGCGATCAGCTGCATATCCGCCGGATGACGTAAAATCCATGCCGCTGCAATCGTTGTTGCGCTGACGCCGTACTTTTCTGCTAGAACTTCAATCTGCCCGTTTAATTCCGCATACGCTTCATTCCCGAGGAAACATCCTTGCCAGTTCGGCATCTGGAACGGAGACCATGCCTGAATTGTCATGTCGTGCAGTCTCGCATAATCCAATACACTGCCGTCCCGGTCGATCGAACCCGCTGTCTCCATATTCACTTCCATGCCATTTGCCACCATATTGGAAACCGGAATGCTGAACTGCAGCTGATTGATCATGAGCGGCTGCTTTACATATTTCTTTAACAGCTCAATCTGCATCGGCTTGTGATTTGACACGCCAAAATGCCGTACTTTTCCACTCTGTTCCAGTTCATCAAACGCCTCTGCAACCTCTTCCGGTTCGACAAGTGCATCCGGACGATGAATCAATAAAACATCCAGATATTCCATCTGAAGCCTCTTTAAAATGCCATCGACCGACTCTAAAATATAGGCTTTCGACGAATCATAAAATCCTTTGCGAATGCCACATTTCGACTGAATAATCAAATCTTCTCTCTTAATCGAGGAATCCCTTTTCAGTGCTTTTCCAAAAATTTCCTCGCTTTTCCCCTTTGCATAAATATCCGCATGATCAAAAAAATTCGCTCCATTTTCCAATGCAGTATGGATAAATTCATTCATGCAACGTTCATCCATCTCACCGAAACGCATACATCCGACAACAACCGCCGGAACCTTGACTCTTTTTTCACCCGATAATACCATTTTCATTCATAATTCCCTCCAATCTTTATTTTTGAAAAACAAAAAATTTACTCAGCACATAATTTGCAATTACGACGATGACCTGAACAATCAGTTTCGCTATTTTATCATTCATTCTGAATACTGTTACAGTCACAAACATAATCATCATATCCATCACCAGCGTTCCAAGCCTTGACAGATAAAATGCAGATGCTTCTTTTATGATATTTTGATTTTTGCTTTCAAAAACAAAACGACGGTTTGTGAGATACGCAAATGTCGCTGAGACCACCCATGATATAACATTTGCAGCCTGTAACTGAACAGCGTCGTTTGGATTCAAGAACGTCAATACACAGGCATAATATGATGCCAGACTGACAACTGTCGTTAAAACCCCCATGATCAGATAATTGATGATTTCTCTATATCTTAAATAACATTCTTTGATGTAATTCAAATAAATGCCTCCTTTTAAATAGAAATGTAGGATTTACCTTAGTTATTCTAACATAAGTCCCGAAAAAAAGGAATGTTCTTGTCCATTTTCATGGATAGAACATCTCTTTTTCCCTTTCTTTATTTCAAAATACAAATATGATATACTCTTCTATACAATGAGGAGGAACTATGCAAAACACAAATATCGAATACCGAAGCATTATTATGCGCTGCGACACGATCAATCACAATGCTTACCGAATCCTGCCGGATCATGTATCGATCGAATATTATAAAGACGGCATGGAAACCATCTGGAAAGACATACAAAAAGCAGCCGGCGAATTTACAATAAAATCTGATGCGGAAATTATTGAATATTTCACCAGCCGCTTTGGACAGGAGACAGACCTTTTAAAAAAGCACTGCCTGTTTTTAAAAGATTCCATAACGAATCAATACATCGGAACCTGCATGGCATGGCACGCAAATCAAGGGACAAAATCTATACCGATCCTGCACTGGCTCGCCGTATCCGGCGATTATGCCAGACAGGGATTTGCACGCAAACTGATCACGCTCGTATTGAAGATTTTGGAAGAGGAACATCCCTATGAGCCGATCTACCTTCACACACAGCCAAGTTCATACCCGGCAATCAAACTTTACCATGATTTTGGCTTCCATATCTGCCGCACGGATACATATGGAACCGCAGTGAATGAATATGAGGAGGCTGTATCAGTACTCAAAAACGTCATGACACAAGAATCCTTTGAGTCTTTAATACATGATGCTGTTGATTAGCCATCACTCTTTCACCATCTGAATATGGAATTGGAACGCTGTATATTCCGGCACCTCACGTTCTATCGGAATTCCCGCATTCATAAGCGCGGAACCGGAATATACTTCTTTCCCATCGTTAATGGTATATAACGCTGCCGGATCAAGTCCTTTTGCCTTTATATATTCTTGCGGTCCGTTACACGTCAAATTCGTCACAACAACACTTAATAACGATTCGCTCTTATCCTTCGCTACATGTTGCCATGCCGTCATATTGCCGACCATAAACGGATTGCTCAAGCGGTAATAATCCCCCTTAAAAATAATATGATAATATTTGCGGAACAAATCGCTTTGTTCTCTGCATAATTCCTGCTCTTCTTCTGATAAATGCGTCGCATCTAGTTCATAGCCAAAGGTTCCGCACATCGCTACAACCGCTTTTGTCTGCAGTGAAACAAATTTTCCGGTATCGGAGATATGCGCTCCCATTGTAGAAACCGGATAAACAAAGGAAGTTCCGTAATGAAGTTTTAATCGATCGATCGGATGATTGTTGTCACTAACCCAATATTGTGGATAATAGGAAAGCATTGCAGCGTCATATCGTCCTCCGCCGCCACTGCATCCTTCAAACAAAATGTCCGGATGCGTTTTGATGATACCATCCATTACACGGTAAAGTCCGAGAATATAACGGTGATAAACCTCTCCTTGTTTTTCTGCAGGCTGAGCATTTGACCAGATATCTGCCAGCGAGCGATTGATATCCCATTTCACATAGTAGATATTTGCATCATCTAATATTGCATTAACCTTTTCAATCAGATAGTCCTGAACCTCTCTTCGACTCATATCGAGTACAAGCTGATTGCGGCTTCGTACAGCAGGTCTTCCCGGGATCTCCATCGTCCATTCCGGATGTGCACGGTACAGATTGCTATCTTCAGAAACCATCTCCGGCTCAAACCAAATGCCAAACTTCATTCCAAGATCATTAATCTGCTCCACCAGTTTATGCAAACCGCATTTGATCTTCTCTTCATTGACATACCAGTCACCAAGTCCGCTATTATCGTCATCACGCTTACCAAACCATCCATCATCCATAACAAGAAGTTCAACACCCATCTTTTTCGCAGCTTTTGCAATATTCACAAGCTTTACATCATCAAAATCCATAAATGCAGCTTCCCAGCTATTGATCAACACGGGTCTTCTCACATCTTTTACAAACTTGCTCTTACACAAGTTAGATCGATAAAAATCATGATACAGGTGCGTCAATCCGGTCAGCCCTTTTGTCGTAAATGCCATCACAACTTCCGGTCCTTCAAATACTTCTTCCGGTTTGATTTCAAAAGAAAATTGTTTTGGATGAATTCCCATAACCAACCGAAGCTGGTCATACTGATCAAGTTCTGCTTCTGCGAGGAAATTGCCGCTATACATTAAAGAAAAGCCATAGCACTTTCCATAATCCTCCGTTGCATTCCGGTCACATAAAATAATAAACGGATTTTGCTGGTGGCTCGATGTTCCCCTCACACTGCCAATCGTATGAATATGATGTGTCATTGGCTGACGTTCCACCTGTCTTTCCTGTCCATATCTTCCCGGCAGACTGATCAGGTCCATATCAGATCCATTCAAAAAATCAATGCATGTTGACATAATCTTTTTTAACTGAATATTTTCTTTACCGACATTCTTTACTTTTACGGCACGGGTAATGATATCCGCCTCTTCAAAGACAGAATATAACAAGATCACCTGTACGCTGCTGACCGTATCCTCTAACGTTACTTCCAAAGTCTCCACAGAATCCTGATCTGTGGCAAATACCGTAGGAAGCGTCTCCAGATTGTATTTTCCTTTTGTGATCTTATAGTCAGTCGCTTTTCCATTAAACGAATAACTACCATCGCTGTTTACCATCTCAATACTTGTTACACGGAAATCCCCCTGTTGCTGCGTAGAAAATTCCTGCGGCTGAGCATCAAGAGAGAACGTTCTGGCATCACGGGATTCATAAGGATTTCCTGAAAAACCACGATCATACTGTTTAATCTGATAAGATAAATCTGCATCGTACATTGTCAGACCATAATACAGATGAATCAGATAGTCCAGATTTCCTATTTTCATCTGATAAGAAGTATGTTTTGTATGCAGTGTAATTGTTTTGCTTTTCTCATTTACTATAATTCCCATAGATTCCGTCTCCTTTTTGGTAATATTCACTTACTCTTTCACATAGTGTATCATGTCAAGTAATTATTTTTCATTAGATATAGGATACAAAAAAAGAAAGGATTTTTGTACAGATCCAATAAAATGTGCTATAATGAAACCATATATTAAAACTATTCATTTCCACTTATTATAAAGAATTGAGGATGATTATGAAGAAGATATTTCTAATCTGGTCACTCGTAATTGTATTATTATTGCCGGCCGTTCCAGTTTCTGCAGAGAATTCATCTCGGGCATTCATACAAGAAAACGTTCTTACAACAAAAAAATCTGGGAAGAAATATGCAGCAAGAAAGAAGCCTTCTAAAAAGAAGTCGCCAAAAGTATATTGGACTCCCGGCGGTTCTACTTATCACTGCAATAAGAATTGCCCTATATTAAGACGCTCACGCGTAATCCGAAGCAGTTCCAAAAGTAAATGTCCGAAAAAGCATGCTTGTAGATTTTGTTATTAATTTTGAATATAAGCGCATAAAAGAGCTGTGAATTGTTCTGCCTGAACAATCCACAGCTCTCTCACAATATGAAAACACAAGAAAAACAAAAGGATTTTACTTTTTTGTTTCTTTTTTCGTGCAAATCTTTTTATCCACCTTTTTCTTCACGATTTTTTTTGCCTCACCTTTTTCACTAAAAGAAAATACAAGTGCTCCGTAAGCAGGCACTGGAATTGCAAAGGAATAGTCACGGTTATCCGCAGCAACTTCTTCTGCGGCAGTTTCCAGTTTTTCCGGAAGCATCCCTCCACCCCCATAAATCTTCGCATCACTGTTCAAAAGCAATTTATACTTCCTTCCTTTATAAGCACCGACGCGGTAATCCATGCGATTTACCGGAGTAAAATTACAGATAAACAGCAGATTATCTTTTCCATCCTTTGAATGGCGTTCAAAGCTGAAGATGCTCCGTTCATTATCATCCGCATTAACCCATGTAAATCCTTCTTCTTTTGTATCCAATTCATACATACACGGATGCTTGCGATAAAGATGAATTAGATCTCTCATAAAATCTTTTAATTGGCGGTGTCTCGGATCATTTAGCAAGAACCAGTCAATTTCCCGTTCCTCGCTCCATTCACGGAGTTGTCCAAAATCCTGTCCCATAAACAGCAGTTTTTTGCCCGGATGACCGGTCATATAGGTATAGGCACCCCTTAAATTCGCTGCTTTATCCCAGATTGGACCGGGCATTTTCTCAATCATCGAATGCTTCAGATGAACGACTTCATCATGTGAAAGCACCTGAATATAATTCTCTTTATAGGCATACATCATGCTAAAGTTCATCAACTGATGATGATATTGACGATAGATCGGGTCTAATTCCATATATTTTAAAAAGTCATTCATCCACCCCATATTCCACTTAAATGAAAAGCCGAGCCCTCCCTTCTCCGTCTTTCCGGTAATCTGTGGCCATGCAGTGGATTCCTCCGCGATGACCATCGCTCCTTCTCCTCGCGTCTCAACAACGGAGTTTAAGTGTCGGATAAAGTCAATTGCTTCTAAATTACGATTATCTCCATATTGATTCGGCGTCCACTGTCCCGACGAACGTCCAAAATCCAGATACAGCATCGATGCAACCGCATCCACGCGCAGTCCATCCACATGAAATTCCTTAACCCAGTAAAGGGCATTTGAAATTAAGAAGTTCTGTACTTCATTTTTACCATAATCAAAAATCTTCGTACCCCATTCCGGATGATTTGCTTTCTGATAATCCGCATATTCATACAAACATGTACCATCAAACTCGGCAAGGCCGTTCTGATCCTTTGGAAAATGTGCAGGTACCCAATCTAAAATTACACCGATACCATGGGCATGAAGATAGTCAACCAAATACATAAATTCCTTCGGAGAACCATGACGTGAAGTCGGCGCAAAATAACTTGTGACCTGATAACCCCAGGAACCATCAAAAGGGTGTTCGGCAATGCCAATTAATTCTACATGGGTATATCCCATTTCCAGAACATAATCGCACAGCGAGGAGGCGAATTCTTTATAGTTATAAAATCCCTGGGGATTATCGTCCTTATATGGATGCTTTTTCCATGAACCCGGATGAACCTCATAGATAAACATCGGTTCTTCTGTCATATCCTTTTTGATGCGATCCTTCATCCATTGTCCATCAGTCCATGTATAATCTTCAATCGATGCCACTTTGGAGGCATTGCCGGGACGAACCTCTGTACTCACACCATATGGGTCTGTCTTTAAAATATCCCATCCGTGGCTGTTATTGACACAGTATTTATACAAAGCTCCCTCCGAAATATTTGGAAGAAAGACTTCCCAGATTCCGCCAGGACCAATTTTCTTCATTGGATGCGCACCTTTATCCCATCCGTTAAAATCTCCTACCACGCTGACATATCTTGCATTCGGCGCCCAAACTGCGAATAATACACCTTCTTTTCCATCCCTAATCGTCGGATGTGCTCCCAGCTTTTTATATATTTCATAGTGATTTCCCTGTCCAAACAGATATTGATCCATTTCTGAAATGATAATTTCTTTTCTTTGTGCCATATTCATCACCTATCTTCCGTAAAGTTTTGTCAGATTGTATAGCTCCCTGATTACGTCATTGGAAAATTCACCTTTTTTTAATCTCCATTTCCAGTTCGTACCGGAAGTCGACGGCGTATTCAGCCGGGCCGAGTTATCGAGTCCGAGCAAATCCTGCATTGGGATTACACAGAGATTTGCCACACTTGCCATTGCTCCACAGATCAATGTCTTATGAATCTGATCATCCGGTGTAATATGGTCGCGGAAATAATCCCGTACCATATGCTTTTCTGATTCTCTTAATCCCTCATTATACCAGCCAATCACTGTTTCATTGTCATGTGTTCCCGTATATACAACGCTATTTTTATTGTAATTATGCGGGAGATAATCAACCGCACTTCCGGAATCTCGCGAATCAAAGGCAAATTCCAATATTTTCATTCCCGGATATCCGGTATCTTTGACAAGCTCACGCACGCTGTCGGTCACGTATCCGAGATCCTCCGCAATAATTTCACTATTTGGATATATTTCTTCAACACGATGGAACAAATCAATTCCCGGACCTTTTTCCCACTGTCCGTTCTTTGCATTCGCATCTCCATATGGAATTGAAAAATATTCATCAAATCCCCGAAAATGATCAATCCGGACAACGTCATACATAGAAAAACAAAATCCAAGCCGTTTCATCCACCACTCATACTGCGTCTCTTTATGATATTCCCAGTTATAAAGTGGATTGCCCCAAAGCTGTCCATCCGTCGAAAAACCATCGGGCGGACACCCTGCTACCGCAGTTGGCTGTCCAAATTCATTAAATTGGAACAATTCTTTATGTGCCCATGCATCCGCACTGTCAAAAGATACATAAATTGGAATATCCCCAATAATCTTAATATTCTTCTCATTCGCATACTTCTTTAATGTCAGCCATTCTTTTCGAAATTCATACTGTAAGAATTCATAAAACAGAATTTCTTCTTTTAATTCCGCTTTCTCACGTATCAGTACTTCCGGCTTTCGATCCTTCAAATCCTCTTCCCACTGACTCCATGGCCGATTCTCATGTCGGATTTTGATTGCCATATATAGTGCATAATCCTCCAGCCAGTCTTTCTGTTCCTCACAAAATCGAATAAAATCCTGATCTTTCTCTATCTTACTATTATAAAATGCCTTCTTTAAAATACGGAATCTCTCATGATAAAGTTTTCCATAATCCACACTGCTTTCACAATCTCCAAAATCAACAGATTCACACTCTTCCGCTGTCAGCCATCCATAGCTAACTAATTGATCCAAATTAATAAAATACGGATTTCCTGCAAAAGTTGAAAATGATTGATACGGAGAATCCCCATATCCAATCGGACCGAGCGGAAGGATTTGCCAGTATTTTTGTCCCGCCTGTACAAGCTTATCTACAAAATTATATGCCTCAATGGAAAAGCACCCGATTCCATATTTAGATGGAAGGCTGCTAATCGGTAATAAAACTCCATTCCCACGCATATTGTTTCCTCCTATTTTACTTATTCGACTGCAATCATAATTCCAAAATGATCGGAAATAACAGCACCATGATTGCCATCAAAAATCACTTTTGAAAAAATAATGTTCCTTTTCTTCTTTGTCCATATATAATCGATCCGCATTCCTGACTTCGCATCTTTCCAGCCGTCAATTTTACCGGGAACTGTAATTCCGCTACCCTTATCCTCAGCCATGTTATAAGTATCAAGCCAGCCAAGCTTTTTTATCAGATCATAACCTTCTCCTCTTACATCTGACCGACTGTTAAAATCCCCCATCAGAAATACATTTTCTTTTTCCCTTGTAACCTGATGAAGTTTCAAAAACTGCGGTTTAAACGGTTCTTCTTTATCCTTCCACCACCCCATATGTACAGAATAAAACCAGATGCTTTCCTCGCCGCATAGAATCTTCATCCCAATTACTTTCCTTGTTTTCCAATTAGAGTACTCTCTTGTCTGAGAGATATAATGTTCTTCAGTTTTCAAGACAGGAGCTATACTGAATAACGCCAGCCCCTCATCATAAATATCATATCCAAATTTTGCTCCCGTCCACGTCCAGTAGTATTTCAGCCCTTTTTTCTCTAGTTCTTTCGCTATCAGATAAGCACAATTATCTTCTCTGATTACAGTCTCGTTACAAGTCAGCAGAAAGAAGCCCGGAAGGCCTCCCTCTGCTTTTTTTGCACTATGAGTTTGAGAACATTCCTGAAGCGCAATCACTTCCACATTTTCTTTGACGATATAGTCCACAAATCGAACAATATAGTTTAATAGTTCTGACTGACTCATCCTATTAAAATGGCTGTGTATATTTAATGTCATCACTTTCATTCCTGCTTCCAAACCTCATTCCCTTTATTTTAATTATAATATATCATTAATGTCTGATTTTAGTATATCAGCTTTTGGACCATAAACGGCCTGAATTCCCTTATCTTTTTTCACTAATCCCATCGCGCCTTCTGCTTTCCATGCCGGAAGTTCTGCAACCTTATTCACATCTTTTACCGTTACACGAAGTCTTGTCATACAGGCATCAACTAATTCAATATTTTCACGACCGCCTAACAGAACAATAATTCTTTCTGCTTTTGCATTTCCGGTTCCGCCTCCGCTTACCGAAGCAGAATCATCTTCCCCTTCTTCATCCGTATAGTTTCCAAGACGTCCCGGTGTTGCAAATTTGAATTTACCAATCATAAAGTAGGCAACAATATAGCCAATAACAAAGAATACTACAACGCAGATGACAAAGTTAAGAATATCACCACCAAGTCCTGCTTTTAACGACATTGGTATACGGGTAATAAACTCCAAATTACCAAAAGAGTGCATCCTCAAATGAATAATGCCTGCCATTGCAAATGCACATCCCTGTAAAACTGCATAGATCAAATACAACGGAAGTGCGCAGAACATAAACATAAATTCGATCGGTTCTGTAACACCCGTTAAAAACGTTGCAGCTACAATGGAAATAAACATCGATTTATATGCCGGTTTTCTTTCCGGTTCCACACGGCGATACATAGCAAGCGCAATACCCATTAATAAACCTGTCGCTCCGATCATCTGTCCAACTTTAAAACGTGCCGGTGTAACCGTAGTCAACAGCTGCTGATATCCGGACATATCTCCTGAGCCTTTTAAGTTGATTAGATCCGTTACCCATGCTAACCACAGAGGATCCTGTCCAAACACCTGTGTACCGGCATTCGCTCCGGTAAGAATTGTATATGTTCCTCCAAATGATGTGTAGTTCATCGGAATTGTCAGCATATGATGTAATCCAAACGGAAGTAACAGCCTCTCCAATGTGCCATATACAAATGGGGCTAAAATCGGTGATGTATCAGAGGAATTTGCAATCCAGATACCAAAATTGTTAATTCCTGTTTGAACAACTGGCCATACCGCACTTAAAACCAACGCCGTAATTGCAGAATACACAACTACAACTAATGGTACAAATCGTTTTCCATTAAAGAATGACAGTGCATCTGGCAATTTACGGAAATTGTAGTATTTGTTGTATGCAATCGCACCTACAAAACCGGAGATAATGCCGATAAAGACACCCATATTCAACGCAGGTTTATTTAAGACATTCACAAAGTAATCCGCAACGAGGATCTTCTGTCCGAAGAACGTCGTCGTTACCGCATTTGGATCGCTTAACATGTCAGATGTAACACCAAGGGCTGCCCCGGTAATAACGTTAATTAGACAAAATGCAATCACTGCTGCAAATGCTCCACCGGCTCTTTCCTTTGCCCATGAACCGCCAATCGCAGCCGCAAATAAAATATGCAGATTATTAATAAACGCCCAGCCGATTTCGGCGATCAGCGTACCGATCGTATTTACAATGGAAATATCACCTCCGACAATTACGATCAAATTGCCCAAACTGATCATCAGACCCGCTGCAGGCATAACCGCGATAACCGTCATCAGAACTTTTCCTAATTTTTGCAAAAAGTCAAAATCAATTCCAATTTTTTTCTTTGCTTTTTCTTTTTTCTTCGGTTCTTCCGCTGCTTCCGCCTTTGCGCTAACGATTTTCTGTTTCGCATTGACATCCCCATAAATTACATCAAATCCAGAAAGATCTTCGACTCCCGAAATAACAACCGGTGTTGTTGTTTCAATATTCTGCTTTTTCAGAAAATTAAGATCAACATCTGCAATCAAATCCCCCGCCTTTAATTTATCTCCAACTTTTACATGAGGTGTAAATCCTTTTCCATTTAAGGCAACTGTTTCGAGACCAAAATGTACAATAATCTGCAATCCGTCCTCTGTCTCTAATCCATATGCATGGAGGCTATCTGTAATCGTAACCACCTTGCAGTCAACCGGACTGTATATCTTTCCTTCTTCCGGTATTACAGCAACTCCGTCTCCCAGCATTTTCTGTGCAAATATTTCATCCGGTACCTGTTCAATCGGAATGACTTTTCCTTTTACAGGGGATAAAATATTTTGAATCTTTTTTTTCATATTTTTCCTCCCTTTCATGCATTGTTTTGCGTGATTTGTGCAAATTTTGTTTTTAATTTGCGTTTCTTTTGCATTAAATATATCATCTTTTTTAAATTTTATCAACAAAATTCAATCTATCTATACTTATTTTTCATAAATTGCATAAATTTATGCTCTGCTTTTTGTCTAAATTTCACAACAATTTGCACGCAATATATGCAAACTTTTTTAATATATTGCATCTTTTGCATTGACATATACAATAAGATTCATTATAATATAGCCTAGAAAGGAGTGCTTTTATGGGTGTAACAATTAAAGAAGTTGCACGGCTTGCAAATGTTTCTCCGTCCACAGTTTCAAGGACCTGCTCTGATCATCCTTCGATCAGCGCGCAGACGAAAGAAAAAGTACGCAAAGCAATGCAACAATTAGGATATGAACCGAATAATTCATCTTTAACGATACAAACGGCAAAAACAATTGGTATCGTTTTACCTGTTTCTGAATCCGATACTTACGAAAATTCATTTTTTTTAGAGACACTTCGCGGAATCACTTTATTCTGCAATCAGAAAAAATATACAACTGCATTGATTACGGGTTCCACAAATGAAGAAATTTTAAATATCATCGAATATATGAATAAAGACAACCGTCTGGACGGTATTATTCTCCTCTACTCTCATCGGCAAGATCCAATTATGGACTATTTATACGAGGAAGGAATTACTTATGTCCTGGTCGGTAAAGCAAAAAAGAATATTAACGAAACCATTTATATTGATAATGATAATATTATGGCCGCCAGAGAAGCGACGAATTATCTTTTAGATCTTGGTCATACCCGTATTGGTTATTTGGGTACGGACGCCAACCGCGTTTTTTCTGCCGACCGTAAAGCCGGATACATCCTTGCACTAACTGAGCATGGAATCGCAATTAATCCCAACTATACCGTTGAGATGACATTTGTTCCAAAACAACAGGCAGAAGAATTAACAAAACTTTTATCAGGCGAAGACAGACCGACGGCATTAGTCGTAAGCGACGATATTCTGGCTATGGTACTGGAGAATACCGCATATGCGTTAAATTTGCGTATACCAGAGGATCTATCGATTATATCCTTTAATAACTCTCTTTTTGCAAAGCTGACAAATCCGCAGCTGACATCGATCGACGTCAATTCTAAGCAGCTCGGAATCGAGGCGGCTTCTCAGATTATTAACCATATTGAGAATCCGGCACTGCTCGCAACAAAGATCATCGTTCCCCACTTTATGGTAGAACGTCAAAGCTGTGCAAAATTAGATAAAGAATAAACAAACCGGATGAAACCCATAAAACTGGTTTCATCCGGTTTGTTTTTATTTCGTTCCAAATATACGATCCCCTGCATCGCCGAGACCCGGACAAATATATGCTTGTTCATTCAATTCCCGATCCAAATGCCCGATATAGATCTGCACATCCGGATGTGCCTCATGCAGGCGTTTTAGGCCTTCCGGCGCCGCAATGATAAACATGCACTTGATATTTTTTCCACCATGCTGCTTAATAAAGTCCACGGCAGCAACTGCAGAACCCCCGGTTGCCAGCATCGGATCTACCATCACAGTCAGACGCTCTTCAATCGGATCCGGCAGTTTACAATAATATTCACACGGTTCATGCGTAACCGGGTCGCGGTACAATCCAATATGTCCGATCTTTGCAGACGGAACAAGTGTCGTAATTCCATTTACCATGCCAAGTCCCGCACGCAACACCGGCACAACCGCCAGTTTCTTCCCCGCAATCATTGGACTCATACAAGTTTCCAATGGCGTTTCGACTTCCACATCCTCAAGCGGGAGATCCCGTAAAGCCTCATATCCCATCAAAACCGCAATTTCTTCTACGATTTTGCGGAATTCATTCGTTCCGGTCACCTTATTTCTTATCAGTGAAATCTTATGCTGAATCAGCGGATGATCCATAATATATACATTTTCCATAGCAAATACCTCCACAACTTTTCTTTATTATAAAAGATTTTATTGAAGGGGTAAAGTTTATTCAGAAATGAATTTTTATTTTATTGTTATTTTCATAATACACCAACCCATATTCGGGTAATCACGGTCCTTTATTCTGTTATGATTAAATCAACCCATAAATGGGTAGTTATATAAAAACAGGGTAAGGAAGAGACGAATGGAATATTCTAAATTATACGTGTTACGAATTCGACAGCTCTGCAAGGAACATAATTATTCAATTAATCGACTGGCTATGATCAGCGGCATCAAACAATCCACACTTGATAATATTGTTAGAGGATTATCAAAAAATCCAAGAGTAAAAACGCTGCACAAAATTGCATTAGCTTTTAATATGACTTTAGCAGAATTTTTAGATTTTGAAGAATTAAATGAGTACTCCTTTGATGACGAAATCCCTGATTAAGATGGTTATTCATAACAATCCCATCGATTCATCCTGCGAATTGAATTCGCAGAAATTCTATTACTGTTTTATTAGGAGAATGATAAAAACTATGAATCCAATTGTACTGATCATGCTTATTTTTGCATTAATAGGTTTTATTGATAAAATTTTCAATCTGCATCTTGGGCTTTCTTATGCCTTTGATGACGGTTTTTCGACAATGCTTACGATGATGTACGCAATTGTCGGCATTGGTTCGGTCGGTGTCACACTGATTGAAGCCCATCTGGATGCCATCAGTACCGTATCCGCCTTTTTGCCTTTCGATCCGAGCCTGCTCATCGGCATTTTACTGGCTCCCGACCTCGGCGGATATCCAATATGCGAAAAAATCAGCGCTCATACAGCCCTGATTTCTTTAAATGGTGTTATATTATCATCCTTGCTCGGACAATTTTTATCCTTTCAACTGCCAATTTTTAGTTCCGCTCTCAAACCGGATGAATTTCAAATTGCAATGAAGGGATTCATTATTGGAATTATTGCAATCCCGATCGGTTTTCTTGCCGGCGGACTGTTGCTTCAGACACCGTACAGTATATTTATCGGAGAATTGATTCCGCTTATTCTTATATGCGGTCTTGCTGCACTCGGGCTGTTTCGCTTTACAAATCAAACTCTGCGCATTTTCGGATTTCTGGCAAAAATCATTCAACTGATGATGTATCTGTTGTTTTTCCTTGCGATGCTCGGTGTCTTTTTCCCTGCATTTGCCTGCACGGATCGGGCATTAGTCGAAGACTGCGTACTGACTGTTTTAAAGTCTTCCATCATTATCTGCGGTTCTCTGGTGCTCTCAAAAATCATCATGAAAGTATGCCGAATTCCGATCCGCTCTATTGCAAATTTATTAGGAGTGAATGAAACTTCCGTGATCTGCTTGCTTCTGAGCTGCGCAACATCGCTCGCATTCCTCCCACTATTTTCAAAAATGGATACAAAAGGGAAAATGCTCAATGCTGCATTTGCAGTCAGCGGTTCTTATGTTATCGGCGGACAATTCGGCTATATTTCCAACATGTCGGACAGCCATTCCACTACTGTATTTCTTATCTCGAAACTGATTTGCAGCCTGCTCGGCATACTACTGATGCTGAAATTCTATCCACGCATGAACCGTGATAAAACCAAAAACAGTATATAAGAAATCTCCCTATATTTTGCATTCACACCCTGAAAAGTACAAAGAGGTATGCCCGCTTTACATAAATCTTCAATGTCCCGATTAATGGTTCTTCGTGACACTTCAAACTTCTCCGCGAGTTCTGGCGCCGTAACTCTTTCTTTTTATTGATTCCCCACAGGAACGATTCATCATTTTATGAGCCCAGCTTATTTATCAAAGTTGCAATAAGTATTGAAAATACTATCCATAATAAATATATGACAGGCACAGGAATACTTTCTACATCAATCCCCAATATAACATAGAGAACAGGCTGAATAAGAAAGCCGGCAATGATGCTTATCACTACACCGCTTATAGAAATTCCCTTACCGCGATCCGAAATATAAGGGGATTGATTTTCTTGTTTTCTCGTATCTTTGTTGATTAGATGATATTCAATAAAATTGTCGCTCATATCATTTTTATCATTATGATTCCAATCAAACACTCCTACTAACCTCCGTTCACAATTTCATCTTCACATTCCTTCATAGACTGTAATGTCAATATAAGCAGCTTTTCCAGATCCCATCCAAGCTGATCTGCACCTCTTTCTATAATCTCCCTTGAACAACCGGCTGCAAATCTTTTGCTTTTGTATTTCTTCTTAAGTGATTTAAGCGTCATGTCTTTCGTACTCTTCGAAGGCCTCATAAGTGCTGCAGCCCAAATTAATCCGGTCAGTTCATCGACAGCAAACAACACTTTTTCCATCTCATGAACCGGCTCCACATCGAGTGTCACACCGCATCCAATTGTAATACCATATCCATGGGATATAACGCCGTGAATAATATCTTCCGATACACCTGCCTCCCGAAGCAGTTCTGGTGCCTTCAAGCAGTGTTCATCCGGATACAATTCAAAATCAATATCATGAAGCAATCCTACGATTCCCCAATATTCAGCATCCTCGCCATATCCCAGTTTTTTTGCATACCATTTCATTGCTGCTTCTACCGTAATTGCATGTTGAATATGAAATGGATCCTGGTTATATCTCTTTAACAGTTGATATGCTGCTTCTCTTGTTATATATTCCATTATTATTCACCTCCAATTGAATTGTTTTAATCCTGTCCAAACATTCAATAATAATTTTTCTCGGTGTAGCAACATTAATTCTTTGAAATCCTTTTCCTGACTCTCCGAAAATCCCGCCACTGTCGATCCACAATTTTGCATCATAAATAATCCGTCTGTCAAGTTCATCGGCATCCATATTCGTACCGCGAAAATCCAACCATACAAGATAAGTTCCCTCACCATCAACTACCGTTATCCCAGGTAAATTTTCTCTCACATACTTTTTTACATAAGCAATGTTCTCCTTCACATATGCAAGCATCGCCTCATACCACTCATCTCCATACTCATATGCCGCTTGAGCCGCCACCAGCCCTAATACATTTAACTGACTGATTCCTGCCGCATGAAGTTCGCATCTAAATCTATGCTTTAATTTTCTATTCGGAATAAATATATTAGATATTAACATGCCAGCAAGGTTAAATGTTTTGCTCGGTGATGTGCATATGATTGATATATCCTCATACTCCTTTTTTATTGAAGCAAAAACCGTATGTCTGCCTTTCCACACAAAATCGTTATGAATTTCATCACTAACTACAATAACACCGTGTTTCAGACACAGATCTCCCATTCTCGTCAATTCTTCCTTTGTAAACACCCGGCCGGATGGATTATGAGGATTACACAATAAAAATAGTTTGACATGATTTTCAATTATTTTTCTTTCAAAATCATCAAAATCAATATGATATTTGTTATCCTCTCCAAGATATAAATCATTGCTGACGACAACTCTTCCATTGTCTATAATGACTTCGGAAAAAGGATAGTAAACCGGCTTCTGAATTAAAACGGCATCACCAGATTCTGTGTATGCTTTCACTGCCATGGCAAGGGCAAGTACTACTCCGGGAGTTTTAAGAAGCCAATTCTGTTTTACAATCCAGTCATGATGTCTCTTCATCCATCCCGCCACAGCCTGAAAATAATCTTCCTGCACTTCGCTATATCCAAAAATACCATGCTTCGTTCTTTCAATTATTGCATCTTCAATATAAGAAGATGTTTTGAAATCCATATCAGCTACCCAAAGAGGCAGCACATCCTTTGGCATACCCCTTTTTTCCGCAAAATCATATTTTAGACAATTCGTCCCTCTTCTATCGACTATTTCATTAAAATTTAAATTTCGTTCCGGCATATAAAAAATCTCCTATATCATTTACAATTCAAAGCCCATCCAGCAGATTTACATCTTTTTTAAATGAATTTCAGCCATTATCATTCAACTGATCAAACACTTCCGAGAGTTCACGAAGCAAATCTTCTATATCCTCAATTCCTGTCGATAACCTGAGCGTACAGGGAGTAATTCCATTTTTCATCCGCACCTCTTCCCGTACGTCTGCATGGGTCTGTGTGATCGGATAAGTAATAAGAGTCTCCACACCTCCCAGACTTTCTGCAAATTTGATCATGTTGACACATTCCAGTATCTTTCGAGCATGCTCCTTTGTATCAACCTTAAATGTGATCATTGAACCGAAGCCTCTCGCCTGCTTCTTCATTATATCATATCCAGGGTGTTCAGGTAATCCGGGATAAATTACCTTTGTTACTATCCTCTGTTCCTTCAGCCAATTTGCTAACCTTATTGCATTATCCTGAGATTTTTCCATTCTGATTCCAAGAGTTTTCATGCCTCTTAATATAAGCCAGCTGTCAAATGGTGCAAGTCCGGAGCCCGTCGTTTTAATAAGAAATCTTAGCTTTTCTTGTATTTTTTCATTGCCCGTTACAATAAATCCAGCGAGGGTATCATTATGACCACCCAGAAATTTTGTACCGCTATGTATCACCACATCTGCTCCAAGCGTTAACGGATTCTGAAAATATGGAGATAGAAATGTATTATCAACGATTAAAATCAAATCATGCCTCTTGGCAATCTCAGAAATCTTCGATATATCAGAAACATTCATCATTGGATTTGTAGGAGTTTCAAGGTAAATTGCTCTGGTATTTGACTTTATATGATCTTCTATATTATCTTTTGCACAATTAAGATACGTAAATTCATAATGATTCTTCTTTGACACATTTTCAAATAATCGGATACTTCCACCATAAAGATCCTCTTCAACGATAATATGATCGCCAGGCTTAAATATCTCCATAAGAAGCGAGATTGCTGCCATACCTGTAGAAAGTGCAAATGCATCATTTCCTCCTTCAAGGCTTGCAACCATCTTTTCAAGCTGCTCCCTGGTAGGGTTTTGCAACCTGCTATAGTCATACCCTGTACTTTCTCCTACACACGGATGTGCATAAGTTGCTGTTTGATAAATCGGAAAACTTAATGCTCCATAGTTTTCTATCTTTCCTTCCGTTTCTTCTAAATGTAAACATCGAGTATTGAATCCTCTATCTGTCATAAGTAACTCCTTTTTATCAAGCCGTTCCAAACCATGTTTTGATAACTCCATATGGTGTCTTTGGTGTAATAAAACTTACTAAAACTGCAATCAATGTGGACAAGAGTGCAGCTATGATACATGCATTGAATCCAAGTGACATATCAAGAATTCCTCTGTCTATCAATAAGTAAAGTGAAATACCACTGATGATGCCTGCAATTGCTCCATACTCATTTGCTCTCTTCCAGAAAAGTCCCAGTAATACTGTATGAAAAAATACAACGGTCAATCCTCCTGTCGCATAGGTAATAAGCTGAGCAAGTAATTGTGGTGGGTTGCTTGCAAGCAGAAAAATGACAAATGACACGACTATAACTGCCAACGTATTGAGCCTTTTTAATGTTTCAGGCTTTGCATCTTTATAAAAGATATTCTTATAAAGATCACTAACTATCGTTCCTGCAAGTGATACAATCATTCCACCCATTGATGACTGAACCGCTCCACATACACCTGCGAGAACAAGCCCGGCTGCCCACGCCGGCATTACCTTCACCGCAAGCGATGGTATGGCAAGATCCGCCGTTGCAAGAGTCCCCTTTGCAAATGTATACTTTGTAATAAAGCAAAGCCCATTTAATCCCAACAGCCATATAGCTACTACAACTGTTCCAATTTTGATCGCTCTGTGAAGAGTCTTTGTATCCTTATAAGTAAGTGCTGTCATTGTTACATGTGGAAGTGTAAAAGTTGTAACACCCCAGAGAATTGCATATGAAATGGTTGTCTGAAGTGCATTTGTCCCCGGCAAAAACCATTTCGGATCCGTATCCATAAGTGTCTGTATCACTGCCGTATATGTCTGTCCCGTACTATTTACACCCATGATGAATAAAACAAGCACAGATATAGTCATTACAATTCCCTGAATAACCATCGCACTTGCCACGCCTTTGATACCGCCTGTAAGTGCTGCAAGAATTACTAACGCTGTAAAAATTGCAAGCCCGATTCTGTAATCTTGACCTGTAAGAATCTGAAATATTCTTCCACCTCCGGTTATTGTTGAAACTGCAAATCCGCCGAGGAAAAATAAAGTCGATACACCACATAGAATTCCAACAATCTTATTGCCATTATATCGATTCATGAAAAGATCAATGAAGGTTTTTGAGTTTGTTCTCCTTGCCACAATGCCGACCCTCTTACCGAGTAAACCAAGTACCATGAGATTTGAACCAATGGAGAAAAAGCAGCATACCATCCATGTTGCTCCATAGGTATAGGTGAATCCCGGCACTCCCATAAATACACCTGCACCTGCAACACCTGCTGACACCATCATCGCCGTTATAATAATTCCACCGGTTCTCCCGCCCGTATAAAACTTGGAAAGATAATCCCCTTTCCCTTCTTTCAGGGATTTCCTTGTTACAAGACTATAGATAAGTAAAGCCGCTGTATAAAAGGCAAATACTAAAATAATGATTATTCTCTGCTTTGAATTAAGATCCATTTGCTTTTCCTCTCTTTCTTCTTTTGTTTTTCATATATCTTACCTTCTGGTGTAATATCCATATCTTTATACACATATGTTGAAAGAAGGATTACCGCTGTGACAAATCCGACTATGATTAATATTTCAACAAATATCCAGAGCGGGAACCCAAGTACCTGTATTTTACTTCCATTCAGAAGTAAAAGATTTGCAATCATACATGCCGCAAATACCAGATAAACACCAAGTGTTATCCAAAACTCCTTTGTTGTCTGTTTAAAACGCGGATCTGTCTCTATAATACTAAGATCATAATCCCTGCTGCTTTCCTCTATTTCTTTTATTTCTCTTACTTTGCTCATGTTCCGTCCACCTCGTTTTCATTACATTTTATCTATTTGTAAATATTTGTAGATAAGTATTTAAATGCATTATCTGCGCAGATTGCTACTACTGTTTTCCCTTCAACTTCTTTTCTTTTTGCCACTATGGTTGCAGCATTGATTGCTGCGGCCGCTGACTGTCCGAGGAATATTCCATCTGATTTTACTATCTCTCTCCCTGTTTCATAAGCTATATCAGCATTAACTTCAATACATTCGTCATAAGTAACGCCAAATTCTTTGAAATAGAGAATTTCTTTTTCCTTTGGAACATTATGAAATACAAGAACACCATCAATTGTATTTCTCTCCGGAAAATTGCTGTCCTTTAACGATTCCCTGGCTGGCTGTACTCCAATGATCTTTAAATCTGGATTTTTCTCCTTAAGATATTTGCCGATTCCAACAATTGATCCGCCTGTGCCTGCAAGAAGTACAAGGTAATCAACCTTACCTTCCGTTGCTTCCCATATTTCTGGCCCTGTTGTTCTGTAATGCGCAAGAGGATTTTCAGGATTTCTTCCCTGATTTATGTAATAATATCCGTGCTCATCTGCATACTTCTGAATCAGTGCATAAAACTTTTCAAATACAAGTCCTTCCTTTTGAATAAGCTCTAATACACCTGGAATATCTTTAAATTCAAGAAATATGCTTCCATATGCCTTTAATATCTGCGTTCTTTCCTCCGATACTCCCGGCTGTAGTATCGCAGCGAATTTATATCCGAGTGCATTTGCATATGCCGCAAGAGCAATTCCCGTATTACCACTTGTAAAATCAATAATGGTATCGCCCGGCTTTATCTTTTCATCTCTTTCTGCTTCAAGAATCATGGACAACGCTGCCCTATCCTTTACCGAGCCTGATGGATTAAAATATTCAAGTTTTGCAAGCACCCTTGCCTTAAGATTATTGTTTTTATTGTAGTTTCCCAATTCAACTAATGGCGTATTGCCAACCAGTTCCGTAATCGATTTATATACCTTATTTTCACTCATCTTGCATCCCTCCGTTATGAATCAAAATGTGCATATTCAAATAACTGAGTAAGCTTGATATGTTTATCTGCTGCATATAAGCTAAGCAATGCCGAAGCACATCCCGCGGAGCCGACATATAGTCCTGCATAGCTTACAACTTTATCCGGAATTGTTCTCGTCCATGCTCCATACCATCTTCTCTTATCCGGTTCTTCATCACTTACCGATGAATCCGATATAAGGACTCTTGCTGTTCTTTTTGCGTAATCTAAAAATTCCTCATCTCCCGTAAACTCATACATATGAACAAAATGCTCAAGAATCCCGGCTGTTCCACAGCACTGACACTGTGCATTCCAGAAGCCCCACGAGAATCTCTCAGGTGCACCGGCTCTTATGGTTCCTCTTGAAAGTCTGATAAGCCAGTCTTTATATTCTTCCTCTCCGGTAATTTCATAAAGAATTCTAAAAAGCAGGGTGTGTCCCGCAGGCCCATGGCATGTGCTAAGATAGAACTTCTCATAGGTAGGACCTTTCACCGGATGATCCTGATAAGGAATTAACACTGCATTCTCATCCCCAACTGCAATTCCCTGAAGATATTTTGCTCCTTCTCTCGCAAGTTCAAGATATTTTTCATTCTTTGTTGCCTTATAAATCACAGCAAACATCCATGCTGTTCCTGCTGTTCCATGTGAAAATCCTGGAAATGTTGTCTCCTTTTCAAATCCAATCAGAGAAAGATCCATGAGTTTCCAATACTTTCCTCCATTTGGCGCAGGAAGCGCATCTTTTGCAATGTAATCCGCTGCTTGAGATGCTGCATCAATATATTTTTGATCTCCAAAATGTTCATACACCTGAACTAAGAAAAATACAAAGCCGCCATCGGCTACAACATCTTCTTCATTACTCCAATGAAGGCCTTCTTCTGTATATATTCCAGCCCGGAGTAAATCATCTGCAGTCTTTAATACATAATTCTTATATTTTTCTTCTTTTGTGATCTGATAAATGTCATCAAGGAAAAGTGCCTGTCCTACCGGACCGTTTGAGTACCCGATCGCCCAGCCAGGAACTGGAATAACTCCTCCAATCTCCGAGTTAAGAGTCTCTTCATACCAGCTTGCATTTGTCTCAATAGAGATTATGTGATTTGCGGCTTCCCTCGCTTCCTCAAGGTATCTCTTATCCTTTGTTGCTTGATATAATCTTAAAAAGAAAATTCCAATTCCCGCAGAACCACTGTAAATATTGGTCGGTCCAAATAACATAATATTTCTTCCAAATCCATTCTGACCATCCGGAAAGTTTTTCCATATCTTACCATATTCCGTCTTAGCCTCAAGTGTTTTCAGCCAATTCGCCGTTTCAATAGCACTGTTTAGATAGTCTTCATCATTATATCTTTTAAAAACTTTGGGTATATATTTCATATTTCTTCCTCCTATTCCCTATTATCCAAATAGGTTTTATCAACTTGTGTGAATCTTATCACTAAAATACATTTTTGCATAATCTGAATATTTTATTACATTATATAGGCAGAATCTATAACAGAACAAAGCGGACAAGTCCGCCTCGAACTCCCTAAATCCCTCAGTCCCTGAGGGACTTGCTCCGCTTTACGTGCTGATGTGCGGCAGATTTTGCTGCCTTCCTCTGCACATCATGCACATCCCGCGGAGCGTTTTTTTGTATAGGAAACTCACATGCTTCTATGAAGCACCACAATAAATGAAACATGGCT
>JAUNOI010000022.1 GCA_030531165.1 Lachnospiraceae bacterium | reverse complement strand
GGTTAGGTATGAAATTTGCAATTATTATGAGAATAGAATATCCGAATAGTGTTAAAATGTGTTTTAATGTGAAAAGGAGTTATGATCATAATGATAAATCAGAAAGAATAAGGGAGTGAAAGTGATAGAGGAATTATTTTTGGAAGCGTTAAAGGCTGCGCTTAAGAATGAACGAGTATTTTGGGATATGGACATTCAGCCAGATGCATGGAGGAAGTTGTTTCAGATAGCAGATAAGCATCAGGTTCTACCGATGATATATGAGGCCGTTTATGATTGTCCTTCTGCACAGAGGATAGATCCCCGATTTTTTGAACCATATAAGAGAAGGATGATGCAGTCTGTTATGATGCAGACGGTAAAGACAAGTGAATTCTTAAATTTATATCGTTTTTTGTCAGAAAAAGATTTAAAGCCTCTAGTTATAAAGGGGATTATATGCCGTGAACTATATCCAAATCCGGATTACCGGATGTCCAGCGATGAGGATTTGTTGATTATGCCGGGGCAGTTTGAAGAATTTCATAAGGCGATGATGGAATATGGCATGAGATTATCAGATTCGGAGATGAATATTTGGGATGTATATGAGGTTCCTTATGGAAAACCGGGGCGACCGATTTATATTGAGCTACATAAATATTTGTTTCCACCGGATTCAAGTGCATATGGAGATTTGAATCGATTTTTTGAGGATGTTTTTGAGAGAGCAGAAAGTGTTCCTATTCAAAATTGTGATATTTTGACGATGAATGCGACAGACCATTTGTTTTATCTGATCTGTCATGCTTTTAAGCATTTCCTTCATAGTGGATTCGGGATTCGACAGATTTGTGATATTATACTTTTTGCTAATACACATGGAGATGCCATTGATTGGAAGATGATATTCGGTCGGTGTCAAATGATCCATGCGGATTTGTTTACGGCAGCAGTATTTAAGATCGGGCAGAAATATCTGGTCTTTGATCCGGGACAAGCATGTTACCCGGATGAGTGGAAGGATATTGCCGTGGATGAGAGCGATATGCTTTATGATCTGCTGGATGGAGGTATTTTCGGTGATTCTGATATGAGCCGAAAGCACAGCAGTACGATTACGTTAAATGCAGTGACAGATGATAAGAAAGGAAAAAGAAGCAGAATATCGATTTTGAGATCAGTATTTCCATCAGCAAAAAGTTTGGAAGGCAGATATAGTTATTTAAAAAAGCGCGCTTATCTGCTCCCGATTGCCTGGGTTGACCGGATCGTGCACTATGGGACTGAACTAAAGAAAAATACAAAAGACAGTGCAGCCGATGCGGTTCGAATTGGAGGTCAGAGGGTTGAGCTGATGAAAAAATATGGAATTATTAAGCAATAATTTTGAAGATAGAAAATGTTACAAAACAAAATGACGGGAGGATAATCAATTGAATAAGAACAGATCAAATGCGAAGCGTTTGCATACAGCTATCGTGGTAATCTTTTTTCTAGTCCTTGCTTTATTTATTACAGTAAAGGTATTTTCCTATATTACCACCAATGGTGAAGGACCGGTCATTACGTTTGATCGTAATGAAATCAAAGTGAAGACTTCAGTAAAAGATGAAAAATTGTTAGAAGGTGTTACTGCCAAGGACGAAAAGGGCAATGATGTTACAGATACTATTATGATCGAGAGTTTTTCCAAGCTGCTGGATGGCAACAAACGAATCGTGAATTATATTGCCTATGACGCCAACAATAACATCGGAAAGGCTAATAGAACGATTATTTATAAGGATTACAAGTCGCCACAGATCAGTCTGAAACAATCATCTGAATTTTATACAGAAGATGGTTATGTGAATATTTTGGATTATATTAAAGTAAAGGACAGAATAGATGGAGAGATAGGAAAAAAGGCGCAGGTACTTGAGACGGAATATGTTGATAAAGAGCAACAGAATTATAAGATTGCTGTTACAAATTCCTGTGGAGATACGGTCGAAACCACGATTCCGGTTACCGTGCATTCGAGCTCTAATATAGATTCATTGCCTTTTGTTAAGTTAGATAAATATATGATTTATATTGATAAAGGGGATGATTTTGATGCATGGAGCCATGTGGAGGCACTGACCGTTGGCAAATCAATCTACCAGATTGAGGGCAAAACTAAGCCAATCAGTTCCAGCAAGTTTAATTATGTGAATGGAATAAAGGTTCCAAGATCAGCGGTAAGTATTTCCGGAAAGGTAGACACAGAGAAAAAGGGAACATATAAAGTAACTTATAAGGCAAATTACAATGGAAAAAAAGCAAATACTGCATTGCTTGTAGTTGTTCAGTAAAGGGGAATGGAAAGTATGGATAGAGGTAAGACGGAAAGCCGCGGACTGCAGATTGATATTTCCAGTGTCATGCGGAGATTTATCAAAGAGGGATTCTATATTCTGTTAGTTGCTGCAAGTGTTGCGATGTTATATGGAGTTTTTATTAATTTTACATATAAAGATCAGTTTTCTGCAACAACGACGATGATCGTTAAGTCCAGACAGACTTCAAACAGTTCGATGAGGAGAATGAATGCTTCTGAGACAGCGGCATCTTTTCAGGAAGTAATTAATACCAATTTATTGCAAAAAAAGGTTGCGAAGGAAATGGGCATTAGTACGCTTCCGGGAGAGATCCAATGTTCACTGATCGAAAATACGAATTTGATCACTTTAACGGTGACTGCTGCATCGCCGAAAGATGTTGTCAATGTTATGAATGGTATTATAAAGCATTATGACGTTGTAATGGATTCTTTAATTGGTGAGACATCCATTCAGATTTTGGATGAGATGAATGTTCCTTATCAATCAATATCGAGGACAACGCAGTGGATGATGATTGGAAAGGTGTTTGTGGCAGTTCTCATTTTATTATGTGCAGTCTTGTTTTTATATGACATTTTGAGGGATGATATTAAGAATGAGAAAGAGGTAGAGAAGAAACTTGATACAAAGTTATACTCGATTATTTATTATGAAAAAATAAATTATGGAATCAGAAACTTTATAAAGAGAAAGAAGAATATCGGATTGACCATTACGAATCCTTCGATTGGATTTGGGTTTACGGAGACATATCAAAAAATTGCTACAAAGGTGGAATATAGTCTTGGATCGGATAAACAGGTGCTGCTGGTCACGAGCATGAATGAAAACGAAGGAAAATCGACAGTAGCTGCCAATATTGCTCTAACGCTGGCACAGCGTGACAAATCGGTTCTTCTGGTAGACGCGGATCTGAGAAAACCGGCACAGTATAAGTTATTAGGCGTTGAATATCCGGAGAAATCAAAGCAGATCAGTGATCTGTTGATGGGAAAGGCTGATTATAAGCAAACAGTTGTTTATGATAAAGAGACTCGTCTGACGCTTCTGGCAGGTTCTAATGCAACAGCGGATACAGCGGGAATGTTTGATCAGGACAGATTAAAGGGGATTTTTAACGAATTAAAGAATGACTTTGACTATATTATTATTGATACTCCTCCATTATTTGCTGCGGCAGATACAGAAGAATTTCTGTCAGTTGCAGAAGCTGGTTTACTGGTTATTCAGCAAAATTACTCAAAAGTAAAAGATATTAATGATGGAATCGATGTTTTCCGAATGGCATCCTGTGAATTGCTTGGATGTGTCTTGAATGGGGTACAAACATCACCAGTTTCGATTCGGAAGAATGCTTATGATTATGCCTATAACAGCAGATACAGCTATGGCTATGGCGGATATGGGCAGAATTATGGAAAGAAAAGCCGATATGGCTATGGTTATGGTAAAACAAATCCATATGATCAGAAAAAACGGGGTAAAAATCAGATAAATAATGATAAGGAGCAAAAAGATGAGTAATATCGATGAAAGAAATATAGACTATACAACATCGAATAGAGCGGATGACGATAGAATTGATATTATTTCGGTTTTATTAGATATGGGAAAAGGTATCCGGAAATTCTGGCTTTTATTGCTGCTTTTCGCTGTTGCATGTGCAGGTGTTTTCTGTGCTTATAACAAATTGACTTATAAACCGCTGTACAGAGCATATGTTACTTTTTCTGTAGGTGGGGAGGCCGAGGAGAATAATGGATATGCAAAGATTGATTCGGATGAATTGAAGGAGACATTGCCGCATATTTTGCAGTCACAGGTTTTACAGGACATGATCGTGGATGATTTGCAGCTTGACTGGTTCAACTTTGATCTTTCTCTGGAGTCGCAGGAAAATGTTGATTTATACACATTAAAAGTTTCCGGCGATAATCCTGCCGATGTACACAATGTGTTGAATGCAGCGATGAATGACATTCCGGTGATCGGACGATATGTATTTGGTTCGATTACTTTTGAGACTCTGGATGAATCCGGAGTCCCATCAACACCATATAATTATATACCGCTTCGGAAAATGATTTTGGAAGGGTTTGCTGTTGGACTTGGAATCGATTTTCTTCTTGTCCTGATTTATGCATTTACTTATGAAACGATTCGAAGAGAAGATGATCTGAAGAAACATTTGAACGTGCGCTGTCTGGCATCGATACCGGCTGTTCGGTTTAAACGACGCAATAAAAAGATTGATCAAAATATTCATATTTTCAATCCATTCGTATCATATCAGTTTTCAGAGGCATTTCGAACGATCAGCGGTCGAATTGACAGGGAATCACAGAAATATGGACGCAAGTCCTTTTTAGTGACCAGTTCGATTCCGGGAGAGGGTAAATCAACCGTTGCAATCAATCTTGGTATGGCATTGGCGAAACGGAATAAAAAAGTGGTTGTCATTGACTGCGACTTTCGGAATCCGTCTACGGCTAATGTCATTGGATTAAATGAAATGGATATGCCAAATGTATTAGATGCGATCAATGGGAAAGTACCGATTTCAGATGTGATCCAACATTATGAGGAGTGGAATCTGGATATTATTTATACAGGAACTGTTGTGAATAATCCGATTTCTGAAATTAATGCGGCGGATTTGAAGGAGTTCATCGAAAAGGTTCGCGAAGAGTACGATTATGTTATCTTGGATACGCCGCCTGCAGCTATGCTCACAGATGCATCGAACTTTGCTCAATTCGTGGACGGAATTGTATATGTGGTTCGCTATGATGCAGTCCGCATCAGACAGATCCGCGAGGGCATGAATGCGATCGCTATGAGCCGTAAACCGATTTTAGGATGCGTGATTAATGGTGCTGAAAGTTCTGAAATTGCGTATCATAAGTATTATTATGGGAAATAGATATGATTGATATACATATTCATATATTGCCAGGAATCGATGATGGTTCCTCTGATTTGGAAGAGTCTTTGATGATGGCGGATATTTCAGTTCGAAGTGGTGTACATACGATTGTGGCAACTCCTCACAGCAATTTGACGGGATTCTATCAAAATTATTTTGATGAGAGGTTTTATCGGAATCTGCAGCGATTTCGCCGTGCTTTAGAGCGCGAAAGGATTCCGCTTACTGTTCTTAGCGGGATGGAAATCTTTACAACGGACCATGTTGTTCCCAAAATGGATCAGGGAAAATTAATATCATTAAACCATTCAAGATACTATCTGATGGAATTTGACTTTGGACTTGACGGAGAGATGATGGGCGGCCGCTTGAAGGATGTATTGAATTCCGGCAGGATTCCGGTTATCGCCCATCCGGAGCGCTATGAATGCATTCAGGAATATCCGGATCTATTATATTATTTTATGAAGGAAGGTTGCCTTTCTCAGGTGAACAAAGGGAGTCTGCTCGGACGTTTCGGCAGAGATGTGAAGGAAACTGCAGATCAGCTGATGGAGCAGGGCTTGGTAACCTGTGTTGCAAGTGATGCACACAGTCCGAAGTTTCGAACGCCTTTTATGGCTGAGATTCAGGATTATCTGGAACAGATCTATGATTACAAAATTGCAAAACAATTACTATATGATAATCCGTTGAGGATTCTGCAGGACGAACCGGTTTCGTTTTATGGAGTGAAAAGAATATAATAAAAAATAAGGAAAGATTTCTGATTTAACGATAGATCGAAATCTTTCCTTATTTTGTCTAAACGTAGAAGTGCTTTATGTTAAAGGATGTATCATTCTGCCAGTTCTTTTAGCGTTGCATAAAAGTTTGGATAAGATACATCAACGCATTCTGCATCTTCGATGTCCATCTCTCCATCGGCGTTGATTCCCGCAATGGAGAATGTCATAGCGATACGGTGATCGTATTTACAATTCAATGAAATGCCGGTCAATGGTCTTCCTCCGGTGATGATCATGCCATCATCCGTTGCAACGGCGTCTGCACCCATTCGTTTTAAATTATTGACCATCAGATCGATGCGATTGGATTCTTTGACCTTTAATTCTTCTGCGTTTTTAATCACTGTCTGACCATCCGCAAAACATGCCAGCAGAGCGATAATAGGAATCTCATCAATCAAAGTCGGGATGATATCTCCACCGATTTCTGTGCCGTGAAGTCGGCTTGTCTTTACCGTAATGTCAGCGGTCGGTTCTCCATTAGAATCTTCGACGTTTGATAACGTAATATCTGCACCCATGGCCTGGCAGACTTTGATGATGCCGTCTCTGGTAGGATTGATTCCGACGTGTTTCATCGTAATCTCTGAGTCAGGCGTAATAAGTCCTGCTACAATAAAATATGCAGCTGAGGAAATATCGCCGGGAACGACAATATCCTGTCCGGTCATCTTGTTCGGAGGAATAACGGTTGCCGTTTTCCCTTCGCATATGACATCGACACCAAAAGACTGGAGCATCAATTCGGTATGATTTCTAGATACTGCAGGTTCGGTTACGCTTGTCGGTCCATCGCCATATAATCCTGCCAGAAGAACTGCTGATTTTACCTGTGCAGAGGCTACGGGAGAGTTATAATGGGATGCTTTGATCTTGCTTCCGCGAATCAAAAGAGGAGCACATCCGTTATCGTTGATGCTGGAAATATCAGCGCCCATCGCATTTAGCGGGGTCATGATTCGTTTCATAGGACGACTGTTTAAAGATGCATCACCAGATAAGGTGACATCAAAGTCCTGTCCGCTTAAAATGCCGGAAATCAAACGGGTCGTTGTACCGCTGTTTCCAACATCTAAAACTTTATCCGGTTTTGTCAGTCCGCGAAGTCCCTTGCCGTGTACGGTTACTACCTTATCGGTCACTTCAATAGCGATTCCCATGGAACGAAAACAGTCGATGGTTGCCAGACAGTCAGCACCCATTAAAAAGTTGCGGATTGTTGTCGTTCCTTCCGCGATCGATCCAAACATAATGGATCGATGACTGATGGATTTATCGCCGGGAATAGAAATAGTTCCCCGTAATCCTTTTGTTCTTGTTAATTTCATTGGTTATAATCCTTTCCTTTTGTAATAATCATCAAATGCAGTACAATCTATCAGCTTCTTTTATAAACGATATAGTGATTGGTACGGAAAATCTGTTCCGCAAGAGAAGCAGAATCATTATCATAAAATACCAGTTTCAGGCATCCTTCTTCGTATTCGCGGTTATGTATAATACCAACATTTTTAATATTGATATTTTTGATCAGCCCAAATACTTTCATTAATTCCCCCGGTTCATCCGGAATATCCATAAATAATTCATATGTCTTCTGCATCAGGCCGACGGCATTATCCGGTACCGATGACCGATAGCGGTTGGCGACTTTAAAATATTCATTTATAAATTCATTGTCAGCGTTCTCCACCGCGTTATACAGATTATTTAACTCGTCAATCATGCCTTTTAGAATGCTGGAAATATTCTTACGGTTGGAAATAATAATCTGTTCCCATACTTCCGGAGAAGAGGAAGCGATTCTCGTAATGTCCTTAAATCCGCCTGCTGCGAGCTGCTTTAAAATACCATCTTCGGTATCGATCTTGGCTACCTGATGCACTAATTCGCATGCGATCAGGTGAGGTACATGGCTGATGCCGGCGGTAAAACGGTCGTGGTCATCTGCATCCAGATGGATCGTCATAGCACCTAATTCTTCGATGAAGCTGTCTAATTCTGTTACTTTTTCCTCCGCAACTTTGCTGGTCGGTGTCAGGAAATAATACGCATTCTCAATCAGACGGTCATGGCAGGCGGAGTAACCGTTCTTTTCAGAGCCAACCATGGGATGTCCACCGATAAAGCGCTTTTCCATGCCGAGAGTTTTCACAAGCTCATGGATCGGTCCCTTTACGCTTCCTACATCAGTAATGATGCAGTCGGGATTTAAAGCATCTTTTAATATAGAGAGATAAGCCATATTATGGCCTACCGGAGTGCATAAAAAAACGTAATTGCAGTCGTAAAATTCTTCATAAACATCCTTGACAATTACATCCAATGTTCCGTCTTCTTTTGCATTCTGTAAAGCTTTTCTATCAGAATCATATCCGAAGATCTCATAATTTGGAAATACTCTTCGAATGGATTTTGCGATTGATCCGCCGATCAGACCGAGTCCGACAAAGCCGATTTTTAAAATATTCTGATTCTTATCATGTGTCATTGTGTTCACCACCCTTTTCTAACGTATATTTTATAGGATAAGAAGAAGAAAGTCAATGATTTAACGCGTTAAAGCGAAAGCGTTTTGTATTTGTTTAAAAAATGGTACAATAGGTGGATAGATTTACAAAGCCTGTTTCGGTCGGTTTTGATAAAAAGTGGGCCTTAGATTTGTATAATTTGCCTAAAAGTATTGAATCTTATCCGTATTTTTAGTAAAATATCATTAGAAATTAGTATTGGAGGTCGTAAAAATGAACGTGTATGAGTCAGAGAATATTAGGAACGTCGTGTTATTAGGACACGGGGGAAGTGGAAAGACGATTTTGTTAGAAGGACTTGCATATGCAGCTGGTATGATCAATCGGATTCGTACGATTGAAGAGGGCGGAACGATCAGTGACTATGACAAGGAAGAGGTTAAGCGTCATTTTTCTATTCAAACTTCAGTTGTTCCAATTGAATATGATGATGTGAAGATTAATATTTTGGATACACCTGGCTTTTTTGATTTTTCAGGAGAAGTTTATGAAGCATTGAGTGTTGCGGATGCAGCAATCATCTGTATTTCGGGAACAGATGGAATCCAGGTAGGTACCACAAAGGCATTTGAATTTTGTCATGATTATCATATTCCTTGCATGGTATTTGTATCGAATATTGATAGTGAGAAAGCAGATTTCATGGGCATTGTGGAAGATTTGAAAGAGTTATACGGACAGAAGATCGCGCCATTCCAGCTTCCGCTTTGGGAAGATGATAAGTTTATGGGATTCGTTAACGTCGTTAAGAATGCAGGACGCCGTTATAATCCGGATGGAACTTATGAAAAGTATGATATCGATGAAGGTGAGATCGATGAATTAGATGAAGCAAGAGATATGTTGATGGAAGCAGTAGCAGAAACCAGCGAAGAATTTATGGATCGTTATTTTGAAGGCGATACATTTACGAAAGAAGAAATCTCACTTGCTCTTCGTCAGAACGTAATTGAAGGAGATATTATCCCTGTATTGATGGGATCCTCTGTTATGAGATATGGTCCGCTTGCAGTATTAAAAGCAATCAAAAAGTACTGTCCGTCTCCGGTAAAAGAAAACGTTATTTATCATGGTGTGAATCAGAAGACGGAAGATGCATATGTTGCAGAATATGACAGCAGCAAATCTGTTTCTGCATATATTTTCAAGACAATTGCCGATCCGTTTGTTGGAAAGTTTTCGCTTGTTAAAGTTTGTGACGGTACATTAAAGAAAGATTCTGTTGTATATAACGCAGAAAAGGATGAAGAAGAAAAGATTGGCAAGCTTTATGTATTAAAAGGCAACTCGAATATCGAAGTTCCGGAACTGAAAGCAGGGGACATTGGTGCGATTGCAAAACTTTCTGTTTCTCAGACAAGAGATACGTTATCGACAAAAGATACTCCAATTATTTATGAAAAGATGCCTGTTCCGGTCCCATATACTTTTACAAGCTATGTGACAAAGAAAAAGGGCGAAGAAGACAAGGCTTCTGCAGCCATTAAGCGATTGATGGAAGAGGATCTGACATTAAAAGAAGTGAATGATAAAGAGAACAGACAGATCCTATTATATGGTCTTGGAGATCAGCATCTGGAAGTTGTTAAGAGTAAATTAGCAGACCGTTACAAAGTAGAGATCGAATTTACAAAACCACGTATTGCATATAAAGAGACAATTCGAGGAAAAGTATTGTCCCAGGGCAAATACAAGAAACAATCCGGTGGACACGGACAGTATGGAGATGTTAAAATGGAATTCGAACCTTCGGGTGATTTAGAAACTCCATACATCTTTGATGAAAAGATTTTTGGTGGTGCTGTACCAAAGAACTATTTTCCAGCTGTTGAAAAGGGTGTAGCAGAAAGCTGTGAAGCCGGACCATTAGCTGGTTATCCGGTTGTCGGTATCAAAGCGACTTTATTAGATGGATCTTATCATCCGGTTGATTCTTCAGAACTTGCATTTAAACAGGCAGCAAAATTAGCATTTAAGAATGGAATTATGGATGCCAGCCCGGTTCTTTTAGAGCCGATCGTATCTTTGAAAGTCAGCGTAACGGATAATTATACAGGGGATGTCATGGGTGATCTGAATAAGCGCCGCGGACGTGTACTTGGAATGAATCCATTAGATGGCAAGCAGGAAATCATTGCCGATGTACCATTAGGAAGTCTGGTTGGATATTCAACGACATTGCGTTCTATGACTGGCGGAAGTGGAGAATTTTCTTATGAATTCAGCCGCTATGAACAGATGCCTGTGGATGCACAGGAGAAAGTTTTACAGGAAGCAAATAAATAACTGATGGAGGATTTGGTATATGCTGGAAAAGGCAGTAATATTTGCGGCGAATGCGCATAGGGGACAGAAAAGGAAGGGTACTTCAATGCCGTATATTGTTCATCCGATGGAAGTTGCGGTGATCGCATCCGGAATGACAGATGATATTGAAATTATCAGTGCTGCAGTTTTGCATGATGTTGTGGAAGATTGTGACGGATATACGTTCACACAATTGGAGCAGGAATTTGGCAATAAAGTTGCATCACTTGTTGCAATGGAATCAGAAGATAAGAGCAGGACATGGCAGGAGAGGAAGCAGCATACGGTTGATTTCTTAAAAAATGAAGCAACTTTTGAGATGAAGATTATCGCATTAGCAGATAAGCTGGCCAATATCAGATCGTTGAAGCGGGATTTCCAGAAAGTTGGAGATCAGCTTTGGCTGAGATTTAATGAAAAGGATAAGAGGAAGCAGGGATGGTATTATAAAAATGTTCTCTATGGTCTTCAGGAATTATCCGAATATCCGGCATATGAGGAATACGAGCAGTTAGTTTATGATGTTTTTCACGACGTATTATAATCTACCAACCGGATGAAATACGCTTTGTAAATTTCACCGGTTCACAGGCGATGGTAAATGGAGAAACGAGCGTTGTTTCTGCCTGCCTAGTGCCTTCGTGTAAATAAAAATAAAACGGGAACTTCTAATAAAGAATGAAGTTCCCGTTTGCTTTGTCTTTGTGTAGGAAATTCCCTGGAATTCCCTATCATAAAATGCACCGCGTTGCTCTTTTCTTTGTCTCTTTTTCTGGCACAATTTCGATCCAATATCCATCGGGATCCGTAATAAAATAGATGCCCATAGATGGATTCTCAAATTCGATACATCCCATCTCTTTGTGCTTTTTATGTGCGTTTTCCATATCGTTTACCGTAAATGCGAGATGAAATTCTTCATCGCCCAGATTATATGGCTCTGTACGATCACGAAGCCATGTCAGTTCAAGCTGAAATGGGGATATGCCATCACCCAGATATTTTAAAATAAAGCTGCCGTCGGAAGCAGCTTTTTCACGGACTACGTCAAGTCCCAAAGCTTCTTTATAAAATGTGACACTTTTTTCAAGGTCTAAAACATTAAAGTTAAAATGATTGAATTGAAACATCATAGATCGCCTCCATTTTTTGTTAATATTGGTATATGATAGTAATTACTCAGCCATACAGGCCTGTAGTTACATATTATAACATGTTTTTTAAGAAAAACATATTTTTTAGTGTACGAATGAATAAAAAAATAGTATAATATTTCTTAGCTTTAATTTAATAAGGAGGAATTGACATGAAGCTAAAAAGACTGATCGCAGGTCTGCTTATGATCGTGATGTGTTTTACTTGTATCAATCTTCAGACCGTTGATACGGAAGCTGCAAGCAACACATATTGGATCAAAGTAAATAAACAGGCGAATGTTGCAACTGCATATCAAAAGAAAGATGGAAAATGGGTTGCAGTCAGAGCAATGCTCGTTTCCTGTGGAGGCAGTAATACGCCAAATGGTACATATAACACAAAGGCAAAATATCGCTGGCATACGTTGATGGGGCCAAGCTATGGACAATATTGTACGAGAATTGTAAATGGAATCTTATTCCATTCTGTATGGTATTATACAAATGGAGATAGAAAGTCTCAGGCTGTAAAAGAATTTAACAAACTTGGTTCTACAGCTTCACATGGCTGTGTCCGTGTATCAACTGCGGATGCAAAGTGGATTTATGATAATTGCAAAGTTGGAACGAAAGTAACGATCTATTCAAGTTCTGATCCGGGACCTTTGGGGAAACCGGCAGCTTATAAGATGCCTGCCAGTGCAGGTTCCAGAAACTGGGATCCGACTGATGTAAGTTCCAGCAATCCATATTATCAGAGCCTGCCAGTATTAAAACAAAAAGTTTCCAGTATTACATACGGAAGCAGCAAGTATTCTTCGGCAAAGAAACTTGTAAAGGCAGAGCAGAAAAACGGCAAGTCTTTAAAGAGCTTAAAAACGACAATTACGAAGTATGACTCTTCAAAGAAAAAATATGTTTCTGCAAAGTATAGTGTAAAATCACCTGGAAAGTATAAGATAAAATATACAGCAACCGGCAGCGCAGGTGTTTATATTACGAAGACATTTACCTTTACGGTTAAGAAGGATGTAAGCAAGCCTTCTGTTAGCCTGACCAAGACGTCAGATACGATCTGTAAGAATACAACTAACGCAGCACAATGGCTGAAATCAGCGAAGATGAAAGACGGAACCAATCGTTTGAAAGCTGCAAAAGTCTATGTGAAGAAACCGGGAAGTTCTTCTTATGGTTCTGCTATGACATATGAAAAGGCAAAATCATATAAGTTCAGTACTACAGGATCCTATAAAGTAAAATATGTCGTATCGAATAAGAACAAGACATCGGTAACGACCACAAAGACTGTGGAGATTACCGTAAAAGCACCGACGATAACACAGAATACATCGTTGCCTGTCACAGTGGAAGCAGGTAAGCTTGAAGCATTACAAAGTTATGTTACAGCGAAAGACTATAATGGCAAGGCTTTAGCTGTATCCATTGCGATCAAAGATGCAGAAGGAAATGCTGTAACAGAAGCTGATATGAGAGAGACACCAGGTATCTATGATGTTACTTATACAGCTACAGGTACAAACAATCTTAAAGTAACCAAGACGATCCGTTTTACGATTACAGAATCTGCAGAGGCAGAAGATGCGACAACAGAAGTTTCTGACACTTCAGATGTAACGAGTACAGAACAGGTGCCGGATGCGGAATAAGCGCAGTATAATATAATAAGAATGAATAATCAGAGAAAGAGAGATTCTTGCTTTTTGCAGGGATCTTTCTTTTTGTCTAAGGGTATTTTGTTGTCAGTTTTATTATGATCGGAGGAAATCAGAGCGTGTTTTGGTTTGAATAGAGAACTTGTCTGCTTTGTTTCTTGACAAGAAATCTGTATATGGTAAAATATAAAAGTTAAAATGTATAGAAAGTCTTTTATTACATAAGAGATATTATTAGGAGGAATAAATCAATGGCAACACCTTATAATCATAGGGCGATCGAATCAAAATGGCGCCAGAAATGGGAAGCGAATCCCATCAATGTAGATGACGGTAAGAAGGAAAAGTACTATTGTCTGGATATGTTCCCATATCCATCCGGTAATGGACTTCATGTAGGACATTGGCGAGGCTACGTTATTTCTGATGTATGGAGTCGTTATAAAATGATGCATGGATACTATCTGATTCATCCAATGGGATGGGATGCATTTGGTCTTCCAGCTGAAAACTATGCGATCAAGAATGGAGTTCATCCTGCAATTTCCACAGCTGAGAATGTAAAAAATATCAAACGTCAGATCAATGAGATTGCTGCAATTTACGACTGGGACCGCGAAGTAAATACGACTGATCCAGATTATTATAAATGGACACAGTGGATCTTTGTTAAGATGTTTAAAGAAGGATTAGCATACGAAAAGCAGATGCCGATCAACTGGTGTCCATCATGTAAGACGGGTCTTGCAAATGAAGAAGTTGTTGATGGGAAATGCGAGCGTTGTCATTCTGAAGTAACAAAGAAGAATCTGCGTCAGTGGATGCTAAAGATCACGGCATATGCAGATCGTTTACTGGCTGACCTCGATAAGCTGGACTGGCCGGAAAAAGTAAAAAAGATGCAGTCTGACTGGATCGGTAAATCCCATGGAGCAGAAGTTGATTTTAAGATTGACGGACGTGATGAAGCAATCACGGTTTATACGACGAGACCGGATACTTTATACGGTGCTACTTTTATGGTTTTAGCACCAGAACATGAACTTGCAGTATCTCTTGCGACAGATGAGACAAAAGAGGCAGTTGAAGATTATATTTTTAAATCTTCCATGAGATCTTCTGTAGATCGTATGCAGGATAAAGAAAAAACAGGTGTATTTACTGGAAGTTATGCGATTAATCCATTAAACGGAGCAAAAGTTCCAATCTGGTTATCCGATTATGTATTAGCTGACTATGGTACAGGAGCGATCATGTGTGTACCGGCTCATGACGATCGAGATTTTGAATTTGCTACAAAATTTAATATTCCGATCATTCAGGTTATTGCAAAAGACGGCAAAGAGATTGAAAATATGACAGAAGCTTATACGGATGCAGCCGGAACTATGATCAATTCCGGCGAATGGAACGGTATGGAATCATCTGTATTAAAAGAAGAGGCTCCTGCGATGATCGAAAAGATGGGATTCGGTAAGAAGACGACGAATTATAAATTAAGAGACTGGGTATTCTCCCGCCAGCGTTACTGGGGAGAACCGATTCCGATCATTCACTGTGAGAAATGCGGTGCAGTACCGGTACCGGAAGAAGATTTACCTGTTTTATTACCGGACGTTGAAAAATACGAACCGACAGGAACCGGAGAATCGCCATTGGCTGCAATCGACAGCTGGGTAAATACTACCTGTCCATGCTGTGGAGGTCCTGGCAAACGTGAAACGAATACAATGCCGCAGTGGGCAGGATCTTCCTGGTATTTCTTAAGATATGTAGACAATAAAAATGATAAAGAATTAGTAAGTCGTGAAAAAGCAGACAAATACCTTCCAGTCGATATGTATATCGGCGGTGTGGAACATGCGGTTCTTCATCTGTTATATGCCCGCTTCTATACAAAGTTCTTAAATGATATCGGCGTTGTTGACTTTGACGAACCGTTTAAGAAATTATTTAACCAGGGTATGGTCTGCGGACGTGACCGTGAGACAGGAGCTGCTACAAAGATGAGCAAATCTCTTGGAAATATTGTTTCCCCAGATGATATGGTTCGCGACTACGGCTGTGATTCTTTAAGAATGTATGAGCTGTTCATTGGACCGCCGGAACTCGATTCTATTTGGGACGACAGAGGAATGGAAGGTATCTATCGCTTCTTAAATCGTTTATGGAATATGTTCAATGAGAATAAAGAGAAAGATGTTAAGGAGACAAAAGAGCTCGTTAAGATCCGCAATAAGATGATCTATGATATTACAACGCGTCTGGAACAGTTCAACTTGAATACGGTTATTTCCGGATTTATGGAATATAACAATAAATTAGTCGAGCTCACGAAGAAGGGTGGCGTTGACAAAGAAACATTAAAAGCACTGACGTTATTGATTGCACCGTTTGCACCTCATATCGGTGAGGAAATGTGGGAACAGCTTGGTGGAACGGATTCTGTCTTCCATCAGAGCTGGCCGGTATACGATGAATCGAAGATGAAAGACGATGAAATCACGATTCCGGTTCAGGTAAACGGTAAGACGAGAGGCACGATCGTCGTTTCTGCAGACGCATCGAAAGACGAGATTCTTGCAGTGGCAAAAGAAGCTGTGGCATCGAAGATCAGCGGAACGATCCGTAAGGAAATCTATGTTCCGGGCAAGATCGTAAACATTGTTGCTAAATAATAAAGGATAAACGAACAGCGTGGACTTCCGGGTCTGCGCTGTTTATGTTTACGCGAAGGCACAAGGCAAGCGGAAATGCTCGCATTTCCATTTGCTGCCTCACGCGAACCGATGAAACTCGCAGAGCGTGTTTCATCCGGTTTGTAGAGCAAGAAAATTTCTTCAATAACACACAAATTATTTAAACACTATAAGGAAAAGAAAAAATGGAAAAAAGTATACAAAACAATTTAACAGAAGGAAATGTTGTGAGGCAATTAATCCGATATGCAATTCCGCTTCTGATGACGAGTCTGTTTCAGTCATTATACAGTCTCGTCGATATTTTGGTCGCGGGGAATTTTATCGGCAGCAACGGAATTTCCGCGATCAACAATTCCAGTCAGGTCATTCTTCTGATTACGAAGATTGCGATTGGAATTACGCAGGGTGGTAATATTATTATCGGGCAATATTTTGGAGCTGGAGAAGAGAAGAAGAAAAAAGATGCGATCGGCACGTTGACTTTGTTGTCGCTGGTTTTGGGTGTGTTGAGCGTGATCGTCTTTTATTTTGGTGCCGAATGGATTCTGATCCGGCTGAAGGCACCGGCATTAGAGGAGGCGGCACTCTATCTGAAGATTTGTGCGGTCGGACTTGGATTCGTCTGGTTATACAATGCGTTGAGCGGAATCTTGCGTGCGATGGGGAATTCGAAAATGCCGATGCAGTGTATTATGGTTTCGACAACTGTAAATATCGTGCTGGATATTTTATTTGTAGCGATATTTTCAATGGGAACGGCAGGCGCGGCTCTGGCAACGGTGATTTCACAGATTATTTCCTGTATCATTGCATTTGCATATCTGGTCATGCATAAAAACATTTTTAGTTTTCATTTGCTTCATATGAAGATGAAAGCGGGAGAAATGAAGAAAATATTTCGACTGGGAATTCCGTCGGCGCTTCAGATGACGATTGCCGGATTTTCGTGGCTGTTTGTGACGTACATGATCAATCAGTATGGCGTCGATGTCTCGGCGGGAAACGGTATCAGTATCAAGATCAAGGATACATGTCAGCTGTTATTATCTGCGATGAATCTGGCATCTTCAACGATGATCGCACAAAATCTCGGTGCGAAAAAATATGACAGAGTTATGGGGATTGTAAATTCTGCGATTAAACTGAATTTGATTTTAGCCGTTATCACGATTGTGATCTGTCAGATCTTTGGCGGAGTTATGGTGGGCTTTTTTACTCAAAATGCGGCAGCAGCTGCAGCAGGAACACTGAATTTGAAAATTGAGATTTTTGGGCAGATTTTTTATGCAATTTTCCTGATTTATAATTCTTTGTCTATTGGGGCCGGACAATCAGAGTTTGCAATGTTCAATTCCTTTATGAATTGTATTGTCGTAAGAATTGTGCTGTGTTATCTGTTCCATAAACTTTGGGGATTGATAGGAATCTATTATGCATGTATGCTGGCAACTTTTATTTCGTGCCCGATTGGCTGGATTTATGCTAAATCCGAGTGTTGGAAACGCGATATTGTTACCGGATGATTTTACCATGGGATACTAATGATGTGCTTTAAAAAATAATTATATAAGAAGAAAAATATACATTTTATTAAAAATGAAAAATTTTTTTCAAAATTGTGTTGACCGTCATACACGGTCATGCTATTATAATAGTAAGAAGGTGTTTGAAGTATATACAATTTCATAAGGAGGGGTCTATGATCGTTTACTGCAAAGAGAATGAGCACAATATGTACTTAGTTGCAGCAAATTTGATTGCTTCACAAATTTTGAAGAAGCCGGGTAGCGTATTTGGGATTATAGGTGATTTCGATGAGCATGAGCAGATAACGTCCATATTAGGGGGCTGGGCAAGAGCAGGTTATCTTGATTTCTCCCAGGCGTCTATCATAGAGTATGAGGAGCGTGAGTCTTTTCAGTCTGACGTAGATCTATTATTTTTCGGAATCTGTGATAAGACAGAGATTCCGCGATTATATGAATGTTATCAGGCAATCAAAAATTCTGATCAGGTACTAGCTGTCGCATGTGGCAAGGAGAACGCACATAAAGTCAGATCGATTTTTGAAGAACATGTTTTGTCTGAAAATCCAGCTGCAATTGTACAATCTCATGAGAATGTGATATTAGTTGGGGAAAAGACAGCCTTATCTGGTTTGTCCAAAACAGGTAAATGGTATTACTAACACTGGAAAAAAAGAGAATTCACATTTTGTGGATTCTCTTTTTTTTACAAAATAAACTATCCCTGATTTAAGAGTGTTTGGATAAAAGAAAGTCGCTGTTTTTCAGCAGGTGTCATTCCTTCTTTTAATACATCCAGGATTAGATTTTTTTCATTTGCAGTAAAGGACATACCGGCTTTCTCCAATGACTGGCTGGTCTGCATTAGGATAGGAAGAAATTCTTCCGGGCTTTTACCCTCTGCATTTTCCATCAAAAGAGTCATAACAGCAAGTTTTTCCGGCGAAATGTTTCGGATTCTTGGATCGTTCATCCATGTTGGGTTCATGATTCACCTCGATTATTTTTTTGAATTAGGTCATTTAACAAAGTTGATAGCATATCATTAGATGAAGAAGAATTTTCGGATTTGTTCTCCGGTATCGTAGAAGAAGATGTTGAAGCAGGAATGCTATTCATAATATCCTGGTAATTCTGATAAATACGCAGCATTTTCATTGTATTTAACAAGGTATCGATCTGCTTTGCGATTTCAGGGGTCGCCCTCGCTTTCATGGCAATCAGCATCTGTTCAATGTTTATTTTGCTGGAATCCAGGCTACAGGCACTGATCATTTCTTCCGTATCATAGTCATGTATGACTTTTTGAAGTTCCTGAAATTTTAAAATACTTGCAACGGGACGTTTTAAATTCTGGGAAATATACGGAAATGCAGCTTCCAGCATGTCAATATATACGTCGTCCATGAGGTACTTTCCTTTCGCTTCTGTCATAAGCTATTTTATGGGGAGGTGAGAGAAAATATGAGTACGAAATTAGTAGAAGATGAAAATACGGTATTTGAAATTGATGAAGACTGTTTGAAAGAAAAATCGGAACAGATATGTTCGGAAAAAACAGTCGAAATCACGGATATGTTGGTCAATATCCAGGAAAGTCCGGAAAAAGACTCAAAATCAGAGTTTTCCATGCAGTCGTGTGAAAGAAAGAAAAATCACAGTAATCTGTGGCTGATCGCATTATTGATCTGCTTGTGCAAGCGATAATAATGAGTAAATAGTATCGGTTAAAACACGATCTGTAAAATCTGCGAGTCTGTGTGCATCGGCAAATAGAGATGACCAAAAACATTTCTGTTTGCCGCATGTTTTTGCATAAAAAGAAGATGCATTTGCACCGAAGTGTTCATGCATCTTCCTTTTTATGCTATGGGAAATCAGTTATTTCCCACAAAAGATATTAGCATCCGCATCCGCCGCAGCAGAACAACAAGATGATGATCCATAAGCAGGAATTGTTTCCATCAAAACCACCGCATCCGCAGTCTCCACCGCCTAATAAACCACTTTCTCCATTGCAGCAGCATAATAAAAGGATGATCCAGATAAAATTGTTGCCACATCCACAATTGCTGTTTCCACAACTGCTTCCGCAACCTGTAGCAGCTAAATCACTCATTTCGGTTACCTCCGAATTTTAATTACAGTATATACTATGCAGCTGAGAATCGGTGGTGATAAAAATTTTAAAATAATGAAAAAAGTTTTTTGTACTCTATAATTTTTGCATATTTGCACGAAAATCCGGAATCTGGGATACGACAGGCAGTAATATGGTTGAGAAAATCAGTCCTGAAATACCCTGAATGATATTAGAAGGCACGCTTGCGAATGCCCCTGCTCCATAAAGAAAATATTCAAAAAAGCAGTATCCGCCGGCAACGAGTGCGGTTGAAAAAATTCCACAGATCATGCAGGAAGGGATTTTAGGGATTCCAAAAGAAGATGCTTTTCGGAATACGATCGCCACAACAGCTGAAATGATAAATTTTACCGCAAACGTAATAGGAACATAGATGTAATATCCGCCGATCAGATCAGCGAGTGCAGAACCGATACCTGCTGCAAGTCCGCCGTATAAAGGACCGAGTACGATTCCTGAAAGAACGACTAAGGCATCGCCGGGATGGATATATCCGCCCGTTCCCGGTGTCGGAATGTGAATACTCATTGTTGCAACGCAGGTCAGCGCAGCGAATAAAGCGCCGTAAACTAATCGTTTTGTTTTTTCCATAATTGTTATCCTCCATATGTTGTAATTTGATGCAGAACACTCGTGATTTTCATCCTGAATGAGTGTTTGTATGTTAAAAATAAGAACGAAGCTATTGTAGTATGTCGGTGGAGTGTTTTAAATAGCCAGTTTTTGAAAAAATGATAGAACCAGTTTTTGAGAATGAGGAGGCTGCAGTTGTAAGATTTAGCTGTAAAGCGAGTTTCGACAGTTTACAAATATGAAGGAGTATGCTATAATTCCTTCAGAATTGTTCAATGATTAACGGATTTTCTGCGATTTTTTGCAGGAAAACCCGTAGAATGTGAAAATAAATATAGTTATAGGAGGACTTACTATGGTTAAGTTATACCCGGCTGGCGCTTATTTGGTGAATGGAACGTCAATTATTCCTGATGGGCCGGAACAGGCAGATCAGCTGAAAAAAGCAACAGGAAGTGTTGTTTCGAAAGAAGAGGCAGCGAAGCATACAATCGCATATGGAATTTTGAAGGATCATAATACTTCAGATAATATGAAGAAATTAAAGATCAAATTTGACAAACTGACATCGCACGATATTACATTTGTTGGAATTATTCAGACATGTAGGGCATCCGGAATTGAAAAATTCCCAATTCCATATGTTTTGACCAATTGCCATAACTCTTTATGTGCAGTTGGCGGTACGATTAATGAAGATGACCATGTATTCGGGCTGACTTGTGCAAAACGTTACGGCGGAGTTTATGTACCGCCTCATCAGGCTGTTATCCATCAGTTTGCAAGAGAGATGCTTGCCGGAGGAGGCAAGATGATCTTAGGTTCTGATTCTCATACCCGTTATGGAGCGTTGGGAACGATGGCAATGGGAGAAGGCGGTCCGGAATTAGTAAAACAATTATTATCGAGAACATACGATATTAATATGCCGGGTGTAGTAGGCATTTATTTGAAAGGAAAACCTGAAAAAGGGGTTGGACCTCAGGACGTCGCGCTCGCCATTATCGGTGCTGTATTTGGAAATGGATATGTCAATAACAAAGTGATGGAATTTGTTGGTCCGGGCGTGTCTAATCTGAGTGCTGATTTCCGTATCGGCATTGATGTTATGACGACGGAGACTACTTGTTTATCTTCGATTTGGAGAACCGATGATACGATTAAAGAATTTTATGAAATTCATAAGCGTCCGGAAGATTATAAAGAATTAAATCCTGGTGCTGTTACATATTATGATGGATTGATCGAAGTTGATCTTAGTGCAGTGAAACCGATGATCGCTATGCCATTCCATCCAAGCAATACCTATACAATTGAAGAAGTGAATGCTAATCTCGATGATATTTTAACAGATGTTGAAAAGAGAGCACTGGTCAGCCTGGACGGTGCCGTTGATTATACATTAAGAGATAAGGTTCGCAACGGAAGATTATATGTTGAACAGGGAATTATTGCAGGATGTGCCGGTGGTGGATTTGAAAATATCTGCGATGCGAATGATATTTTAAAGGGCACCAATATCGGCTCTGATGAGTTTACACTTTCTGTATATCCGGCAAGTACGCCGATCTTTATGGAACTTGCGAAAAATGGAGTCGTTGCAGATTTGCTTTCTACTGGTGCGATTGTGAAGACTGCATTCTGCGGACCTTGTTTTGGAGCGGGGGATACACCTGCGAATAACGCATTGTCCATCCGCCACACGACGCGTAACTTCCCGAACCGTGAAGGTTCGAAACTTCAGAGCGGACAGATTTCTTCTGTAGCGTTAATGGATGCACGTTCCATTGCGGCAACAGCAGCGAATAAAGGATATCTGACTCCTGCAACTGATATGGTAGATGTAGATTATACGAAGCCAAAATACTATTTTGATAAAACGATTTATGATAATCGCGTGTTTGATTCCAAAGGAGTTGCAGATGAAAGTGTAGAGATCAAGTTTGGACCGAATATTAAGGACTGGCCGGAGATGTCTCCACTTCCGGAAAATATGGTATTGAAGGTTGTTTCTGAGATTCATGATCCGGTTACGACAACGGATGAACTGATCCCATCAGGAGAGACATCTTCTTATCGTTCCAATCCGCTTGGTCTGGCAGAATTTGCATTATCCAGAAAAGATCCGGCATATGTAGGAAGAGCCAAAGAGGTTCAGAAAGCACAGAAGGCGGTAGAGGCAGATCAGTGTCCGATTACGGTACTTCCGGAATTGAAACCGGTTATGGATACGATTAAGGCGAACTTTAAAGTCAGCCGCGACGTTCTTGGATTCGGCAGCACGATCTTTGCAGTAAAACCTGGAGATGGTTCGGCGCGTGAACAGGCTGCTTCCTGTCAGAAAGTATTGGGAGGATGGGCGAATATCGCTAATGAATATGCGACAAAACGTTATCGTTCGAACCTGATCAACTGGGGTATGCTTCCATTTTTAATTGATGGAGAAGATCTTCCATTTGCAAATGGCGATTATTTATTTATTCCACAGATCAGAAAAGCGATTGAAGATAAATTAACGGAAATTACTGCATATGTAGTAAAAGATGGTGAGATGAAGGAATTTACATTAAAGATGGGCGAATTGACGGATGATGAGAGAACGATCATTCTAAAAGGATGCCTGATTAATTACTATCGCGGATAATAGATTGAAACCGAATGAAGCACGCTTCACGAGTTTTATCAGTTCGCATAAAGCGGCAGGGTGTAAGAGCCCTGCTGTTTTTATGGATAAAATTCCTGCTACTTCTGAAATAATGGAAAGTTCCATCCGCACGCAAAGGCATAAGTTGCGAAAATTGTCGTAATCATGTAAAATAAAAATAAAATATTTTTGGAGGAAGTATCCATGGTCAACAAAGTGAAAAATGGAATCGATGAGATCGCGAAAGTGATGATAGGTAAAGAAGAGACGATTAAGAGAATGATGTCTGCAATTTTGGCGGGCGGCCATGTTATGATTCAGGATATGCCGGGCGTTGGTAAGACGACGATGTCACTGGCATTTGCACGGGTACTGGGCCTGAACTATCAGCGCATTTTGTTTACGCCGGATATTATGCCCCAGGATATTGAAGATTACAGCGTTCATTGCCAGCGTTTTCATATGGATGAAGAGGAGAGGAAGAAGGCACATCTCCTTATGGCCGATGAGGTCAATCAGTCTTCTCCGAAGATACAGTCTATGCTCGTCAAGATGATGGAAGATAAAAAATTAAAAGTCGGAGATAAAGTGACTGTTCTTCCGGAACCTTATGTGGTAATTGCCAGTCAGAACCCGCTGGATGAGGAGCGGCTGATTTCTGAATCTTCGATGGATCATTTTATGATCGGAATCTCGATTGGATATCCGGATGCGGTCAGTGAAATTCAGATGCTCAGACAGGAGAATACGAAAGAAAAGATACTTTCTTTAAATGAGGCATTGAATATTAAAGATGTCTGTGAGATTCGCACACAGGTAAAGCATGTATATGTCAGCGATGTAATTTATGAATATATTGTAGCAATCGTCAATCAGACGAGGACGAATCAGTTGCTGGATATGGGGATAAGTCCGCGTGGAGCAATCGATTTATTAAAAATGTCAAAGGCGAATGCATTTATCGAGGGTAGGGATTATGTGATTCCGTCCGATGTACAGACAGTTTTGGTGGACACGGCAAATCATAGAGTTCGTTTAAGTCGTTATGCGAAGCTTGAAAACCGAAAGAGCAATCAGATTTTATTATCCATTTTAGAAGGTGTGCCAGTGCCAAAAGGAATAGAAAGGAAACGCTGATATGTATCTGGTATTTATAGCATTTGCATTGATTTATTTTTTGATATATCAGAATGCGGTAGGCGGATGCCTGCTTGGATCTTTGTTTCTTATTCTCGGTTATTCCTATTATAAAGGAAAGAAAATGATTACAAATGTTGATATTTCTTTCAACGAGCATAAAAAAATATATAGGCAGGGTGAGAAATTCCAGCTGAATATGGAAGTTCCGAAACAGCAGATATTTGAAACGAGGGAAATTGAAATTGAAGTTTTTTATACATCTGTGATCGATCGAAAGACAGTCCGGCAAAAAGAGATTCTGCTGCTTCAGCGGCGGGCAGATGGCAAAGTTTCTATTGAGTATGAAGTAAAACAAAGTGATTGGATTACAGTAGAGATAAAAGGATTTATTATGTATGATCTGTGTGGGTGTTTTCGATTTCAGAAGGAGATAAACTTTGAAGAGAAAATCCTCGTCTTTCCAAAGGATTATCCGATTGAAGATGGAGAGATATCAGAATCTTTAGAAGAATATGGGAATATTCGGCTGTTTGGAAATAAAAATTGCGAGAACAAGACAGAGCCGGTGATTTATCTGGATCTGGAGAATTTAATTTATGAAGAAGATATGCTGATCCGGCGCAATTACCTGACGATTGTTTATTCCATTTCATCTGCATTGCTCCTGCATCGTTATCGACAGCGTTTTTTACTGGGAGACGAACAGTATGTGATCGATAAATGGGAGGACTATCTTCCTTTATTTCAGCGTATTTTTGAAGTGATCGCAGCAGAGCGCCCGCTTCTGGAACCTAGGGATATGAGCGTGATCACACATGCAATTACGACAAAAAATGGGCTTCCGGTGCCGGGATATCATGGAAAGACGATCGCAGTTGTGGGAAAGGCGATTGATATAGATAATATTTATGCATTGACGGAATATGTGATCGTTCAGAACATGAAAGAAGATCTGTTTCATCTGTCATTATAGGAGAATTTATGAAGAGACTGGGTTTGATCTTTTGTATTTATTTTTCAATTATATATGGAGTCTGTACCGGATTTAAAATTGAAAATTATCGAGGATTTGTGTTTATTCTGGCATTCTTTTTCTTTTTATACTGGAGCATTATTACTTCGGATTTTTTCTATGGACATCGGTTACTGCGTTGGATTCAATATGTGCAATACACGGTATTGGCAGGATATATTCTCTTTGATGCGAGACGCCTGCTGGCGGGCGGCATTGCATTGTGCAACCGCCTATTTGATGTACTAAATACAACGTTCCATAGAGAATTTACTTATTTTTCAGGAGTAAATGAAGAAACTGCTCAGGCGGATATTTTAATTTTTACAGCCATTTTGCTCTTATTATACAGCGGTATTCTCTTACTCAGCCGGAGGCATATATGGCTCCTTGTCATGGAATCCATGCCGGTCATGATTTTGCTCATGATTTTTACGCCGCAGGCAATTCATGGAGATTTTTTCGTGTACTTTGCGGGCATTGTCGGACTTTATTATCTGGAACATTTCAAAATAAAAACTGCGGTGATCAGTTTTTCGATTTTGATTTTTGGAGCACTGTTCTTTTTGTTCTATCCATCAACGGAGCTTTTCGGACAGGATATGACCAGTATACGGCAGGGAAGTATGTTTCTTGCAGAATATATAAGCCATGTCATCAATGGAGAGCGGTCGGTATTTACTTTAAATTTCGGTGATATTAAAAATGAGGCAACAAAGAAACATGAAAGCAGCACTAAGTTTTCATTGCGAATGAAGCGGTCGGAAAATGCCGTTTATCTGCGCAGTTATATCGGACAGGAGTATGAGAATGGAAAGTGGAGGTCGAATAAGAAGGCATTAGATTCTGCAGGTCTATTGGAAGACTATGAGAATATTCTCAATACCAGATTAAAAGATGTTCCTAATTACCGTCCTTCCGTTCGCAGCATGCAGATCATCTATGGGTCTGAAGACGCAGCGCGCTTGTATCCATATTATACGATTTCTGTGGACGGAGAAGATGGAACGATCGAGTATCTGTCGGTGAAAGATTTTGATCAGTTTTTGGAAAATGCGGATTTGATTGTAGATACAAATGAACAGGATGGAACGTATGATTGGAATCGTAAAAGTCAGATTTATAATTCTGTTTCAAAGGAAAATCTTTCTGTTCCTTCAAAGTTGGAAAAAGAATGTAAAAATCTGATTTCTGATTTTACAAAAGAAAATACTTCAGATGTGCAGATCATCAGCCGGATAAAAAAATATCTGGATCAGAATTTTACCTTTACTTCCAATGCTGGTGCAGCACCGGAAGCAGAAGATCCGATGGAGTATTTTTTGTTTCAGTCGAAAAGAGGAAATATATCCGAATATGCATCCGCATCGGTTCTTTTATTTCGAAGCTGTAAGATTCCGGCACGTTATGTGGAAGGATATCTGTTAAAGGAAGAGGATTTTTACAATGCCGCTGTGACGGATGGCAAGATGACGCTGTCGGTAGATGATGATAATGCCTACGCATGGGCAGAAGTCTATATAAGAGGAATTGGATGGATACCGGTGAATCCTGTATCAGGAGATGCTTTGATCGCAGCCAGTGATGCGAGGGAAATCGAACTGCCGAGTCTTCCGAAGCTTACGATGTCACCGGGAGAACTGATGAAATCTATTATGAAAGTATTTGCCTTTGGAATATGGATATGCATGATTCGTGTTGTGCTCATCCATTATGTTGTTTATAAAAGAAAACAGAAAATGACAAGGGCGGAACGCATCCGATGGTATTCAAGGATCTGGAATCGATACAAATATCAGCATTTTGATATGCGTGTCCAGAACATTATCGAGCGGGCAGAGTATAGCGATCATGAAATAACAGAGGATGAGGAAACAGAGGTATATGAGGCTGCATATCTTGTACGACAGGATTATCGAAGCAGCTTGCCGTTCTACATGAATATTTATGATGTCTTTTTGGCCTGCAGGGATGTCCTATGATACAATATATATGATATATTCAAGGGAAAAGAAGGAGGAAAAATAGTGAAAAAAGTTGTAAGAGTCTTAATGTATGTATTATTAATCGGTGCACTTATCCTGGGGAATATGAGCATTACGGAGGTAAGTGCGGCAGCAAAGAAATCAAAAAAGATCATTGTCATTGATCCGGGCCATCAAAAGAAAGCGAATCTGGACAAAGAACCGATCGGTCCAGGCTCAAAAACAAAAAAATATAAAGTTGCAGGAGGGACAAGCGGAGAAAGTTCTACGAATCTTGCAATTGCAAAAAAATTAAGAACAGAATTAGAAAAACGCGGTTATCAGGTTTATATGACGCGTACTTCTCAGGATGTAGATATTTCGAATAAAGAGAGAGCGCAGTACGCGAATAAGAAAAAGGCGGATGCGGTCATTCATATTCATTGCGATGCAGGAAGTAAGAGCTCCAAAGGGGCGCATACAATCGCACCTGCCAGCACAAAATATGTTTCAAGTTCTGTAAAAAAGAAATCGCAGAAGCTTGCAAAAAATGTAATTAACAGTTATTGCGAAAAAACGAAGATCAAAAATCGTGGTGTATCAAAGAGGGATGATCTGACTGGATTAAACTGGTCAAAGGTTCCTGCTATTTTTATTGAATGCGGATTTTTGACGAACAAAAGTGAGAAAAAGAAGCTAAAAAACGGCAAATTCCAGAAAAAGATGGCTGTCGGAATGGCAAATGGAATTGATGATTATTTTGGAAAATAAATAAAATAGAAAATCGGGGTAAATTTCCTGATCAAAAACGGGTATAACGTAGAAAACACTACGTTATACCCGTTTTTTGAGTCTAAAAGCTTAAATATATCATAAAGTAATATAATTCATTCATATTCCTGAACAGCTTATTGTTCTCGATTTATTATATTTATTTTGTCTGTAAATGTCAATAGTTAATT
>JAUNOI010000093.1 GCA_030531165.1 Lachnospiraceae bacterium | reverse complement strand
ATTCTTCCTTTAGGAATGACAATGTTAGTATATTACTTAATTAACAAGAGACGTTGGTCTTCTGTAAAAGTAATTGGTTTAATCATTGTATTGGGTATTATTGGCGGTGTAACAGGAATTTTAACATATTAGAAGTTTAGAACTGAAAGATAGAAAGAGTGAAGAAAATGAAAGCAATTATATTAAATCAGCCAAAAGATTTCTCAATTAAAGAGATTGATCAACCTGATATAAAAGAAGATGAGGTTTTAATCCAGATTAAAACTTCAGGAATCTGTACAAATGATGTACGTGATTATAACGGAGATTGTAATTATAGTTATCCAAGAATTGGCGGTCACGAATATTGTGGAGTCATTGCAAAACTTGGATCAGAAGTAAATAAGTCCAGATTTAAAGAAGGACAGAAAGTTGTACAGTATATTATAGATGACTGTAAAGAATGCTATTACTGCAAACATGGAGATGAAAATATTTGCGAAGAGCATCCGAATAGTAAGATTTTTCATAATCCGGATGGCTTATCTGGATATGGTGGATTTGCAGAGTATGTTGTGGCAAAAGCAGAAGATCTGTTTGTCTATCCAGAGGAAACTTCATTTGAAAAAATGGCATTTACGGAACCGCTTGCATGTGTTGTAAACAGCATCGAAAGAACTACGATCAAATTTGGAGATGATGTTGTAGTAATCGGTGGTGGAACGATGGGCTTACTGCATGTTGTATTGGCAAAAATGAAAGGTGCAAGAGTTATTTTAAGTGAACCTTTGGCAGAACGCAGGAAAAAGGCTCTTTCTCTTGGTTGTGATGATGTTATTGATCCTATGACAGATGATGCAGTAGAAGCAGTAAAAAAATTGACAGAAGGACGGGGTGCTCTTGTTGTATTTAATACAACGGCAATTCCGGTTATAGCAGCACAGGCAGTAGATATGACAGCACCTACAGGAACAACAGTTATGTTTAGTTCTATTCACCCAAATGAACCGGTACCGGTAGATATGGGAGCTGTTCATTCTTTCCAGAAAACGATAACTGGAGCAGTTAGTCCAACTGTTTCATCTTTCCATCAAGCAGTAGAGTTAATCGGAAAAGGATTAGTAGATCCGACAGTGTTTACAGAAGCGATCATTGATTATCAGAATTTTGGAGAAGCAATTGCATTAGCTTCAAGACCAGATACCTATAAAGTAATACTTAAATTCGGAGAATAGATCATGGCAAATTATGTTGGAATTGATATAGGAACATCTTCTGCGAAATTAACTTTAATTAATGATGCGGGAGAAATTATAAAAGAAAGCAGCAGAGAATATAAATTATTAGAACCATTACCAGGATGGAAAGAGATTGATCCTGAGATCTGGATGTATGCAGTTGATAGTGCTATGGAAGAGATTTTAGAGAATCAGGATCCAGAACTTGTAAAGGCAATTGGAGTTACTGGTCAGATGCATACAGTCGTATTTGTAGGGAAAGACGGTAAATCCATCCGACCAGCCCTGATGTGGAATGATACTCGAACCAATGAAAACTTAATAAGCATCAAACGCCAGATTCAGGAAAATCCTAAAATTTCTCACATTGCCAATATCATTTCAACTGGAAGCCCAGCTATGAATTTATTATGGCTGAAAGAAAATGAACCAGAAAATTTTCATAATATAAAGAAATTTTTAATTGGTCCAGATTATATTGTATATCGGTTAACAGGAAATTGTCAAACAGATTACTGTGAAGCCTCAACATCTTCACTCTTTGATTTAAATGAGATAAAATGGTCTCCGGAAATCCGAAAATTGCTGGATTTTCCGGAAGACATTTATCCTGAAGTAAAAGGCACCAGTGAGATTGCAGGAGAATTATTGCCAAACTGGAGGGAAAAATATCATTTTTCAGATGGAGTACAGGTTCTGGTAGGCACTGGAGATAATCCTGCTGCTGCGATTTCAACTGGATGTTTTGCAAAGAAGTATCCGGTACTATCATTCGGAACATCTGGAGTATTGATGTATCCAAAAGATAAGATTGATTTTACTACAAAGGGTAAAAATATTGTCTTTTCTTTTGATAAAAAAGAGATTATGATATTAGTACAGGGTGTTGTTCAGTCATGTGGAAGCAGTTTTGCATGGTGGATGAGGAAAGTTTTGGAGACATCAGATTTTAATAAGGAAACAGAGTTTGATATTTTGCATTTGGGAGAAGGAAATCTATTCTTTTATCCGCATTTGGTCGGAGATAAGACAATTTATGCAGATGCAGATCTTAGAGGTTCCTTTATGGGAATCGGGACAGATACAACGCGAAGCGAAATGACGATTGCGGTTATGGAAGGCATTTGTTATGCTGTAAAACAGTTAACAGAAGTCATGAAAATACCGAAAGAGACATTAGAAAATTTAAAGGTAATCGGCGGTGGCTCCCAAAATAAAGTATGGATGCAAATCCTGGCGGATATATTAAATGTAAATGTCTGTCAGACAGAAAGTGGAGCAGGAGCAGGATATGGAATGGCTTTGGCAGCAGCTGGAACGGTTGGAAATACTTCCATGGATGAAGTGATTGAAAAAACTGTAAAAGTAAAAGAAGTGTTTGTACCAAGGAAATATAATTCTGAATTATATCAGAAAAAGTATCAGAAATATTTAAAAATACATGATGCAATGAAACAAATCGGATAATATCAGAGGAGAATGGGTATGAAAACATGTGATGTATGTGGAAATAAACTTGGGATTATGAATAAGTTTAAGTATGCAGATGGACACATATGCAAGATTTGCTATAAAAAGGCAAGCAGACAGTTCACAGAAACGATCACGCAGAAGAGCCTGATGGAAATTGAGGAGTTATGTAATCGGAAACGAGACGAGGGAAGTTTTGAACGTTTTGAGATTACAGGTAAGGTAGGGAATTATCTGTTAATTGATGAAAAGAATCAACGATTATGTATACCGAATAACCGTATGACGAATCAGAAAGTATCAGATCCGGAATTCTATGATATAAAAGATATTAAGAAATGTGAAATTCAATTTAGTCCGGAAATTAGTTTGAATGAATTAGAGCAAAGAGTGTTGCTAAAAAAAGATGAGAGCGTGATTAATTTTCTGAACGTTTGTATTACCATGAAAGATGGAAAACAGAAAATAATACAACTACTTTCAAAACCGGTTCGGATAAAGAGTTATGCATTTCGACAATCATTTCATTTTGCGAAAAGAATAAATGAAGAGATTCGTCGTTTCGTTGGAATGGAAATATAGAAAGGAACATGGTATGCAGCGTTTTAATCACGTCTTAGAAATATCGGAAGGAATTCATGCACGGCCAGCTATGGCACTGGCGAACATGGCAAGAATGCTGGACAGTAAAATAACAGTTGCACATGGAGAACGAAAGGCAAATGCGAAGAATATGCCTGCATTGCTGGCATTGCGTGCTTTTCAGGGAGATCAGGTAACATTCATGGTTGAAGGAGAAACAGAAGAAGAAGATACTCAAAAATTGAAAGAGTTTTGTGATTTTAATTTATAAATAATACGCCTGGAATTGAACTGACTAATCTATCTGTTTTGTATATGCTGATTTGAAAGGAAGTGGTCGGCATGAATACATGTTTGCATTGTCGTCAGTATAATTTTATAGGAAATTCGGTTTTGTGGGGAAGCAGCGAGACTTTGTTGTAATAAATATATTACAGCAAAGCCTCGTTTTTTGCGTATATTAAGATATTAAATTGTCTTTTCATCTCCCAACTCTTCGCTTAATTTTCTCTTTATCACAGTGAAAAAAATAAATGCAGTAAGGCAGCTGCCCAGTATATCTGAAATCGTTCCGGCATAAAAGATATTTTCTAAATCGGTCACAAAAGGAAGGGTGAAAATCAGTATCAGATACAATGCTTTTCGGAACAGGGAAATAGGAAGCGCGTATTTTATTTTTCCCATTGCTGTCAGACCATCTACAATGGCATACTGGACGGCTATACCATATAGGCCAAGGGTATATTTCCGGATAAAGGAAGAAGCAAGAAGAATATTTTCCACGCCATTGATAAACATCCGGACAAAGTACTGTGGGATAAGCTGGGCAATGAGAAAGAGGAATCCGATGTAAGCGATGCAGAGCAGAAAAACGTATCGGAATACCTGCATGACTTTTGTATAATTACCTGCTCCATAATGGTAACTGTATAAGGTTCCACATCCTGTGGTAATTCCTTGTGCCGGGCAGGTTGCAATCACCATGAAACTCTGGACTACGGCAGCGCAGGCAATATAACTGTCACCGATCTCACTGCCGCCGTGATAACGCAGGGAGGCGTTGAGGAAAATAATAATAAAATTATCCAGTACCATAATGCAAAAAGGCATCATTCCTATTTGCAGGATACGGGTCATAATATCCTTTTGATAACCTCCATACTGTATACGAATTGGAGCCTTTTTTCCAAATAAGAAAAGAAGGATATAGCATAAAGAAAGAATTTGTGACAAGACGGTTGCAATTGCAGCACCTGCAATATCCATCTTGAAAATAAATATAAATAATGGGTCCAGTACAACATTTGCTACTGATCCAATGATAATCGAGAGCATTCCCTGTTTTGAAAATCCTTGGGCAAGAATAAACTGATTCATTCCTGTTCCGCACAATACGGCAGTTGTTCCGCAGATATAAATGGTAAAATACTGGCTGGCAAAAGGATACATGGTATCGCTGCATCCCAACAGATAAAGAATGGGTTTTTTGCATAAAAGAGCGATTGCAGTAACTATTATGGAGATAGCCAAAAGCATCACAAAGGCATTGTTGATCATCTTTTGTGCGAATGGCCGATCCTTGCGTCCGAGAGCAATACTCATAGATGCGGAACCACCTGTTCCAACCAGATAAGCAAATGCGGATATCGTTGTTAATGCAGGCGCACAAATTCCTACACTTGCCAGTGCCAGTTCTCCATTTTGTGGTAAGTTGCCTACAAATATACGGTCAATGATATTGTATAAGATATTAAAAAACTGGGCTGCCATCGCAGGAAGTCCAAGCTTTAATATCAATTTCCTAACAGGTATGGTATCAAATTCTTTTTCCATATTTTCTCCTCCAATGTTGGCTTTGATAACTTCTATATTCCTGATTTATTGAAAGAATAAGGAGTTTTTGGTAGAATCAATGTTATCATATTTTATTTTTGATGAATATCAGAACGATATCAGAAAATATCAAAATTCTAACAGGAGTATCTATATGAAGAATTTCAATCAACTGCATGAGACAAATAAGTATGATGACAGTATGTTTCCCTATGAGATGTATTGTGTGAATAAAAGTGGGATGACTCCGCCGGGACGAGGATATATGGACCTTCACTGGCATGAGGAACTGCAATTTACACTGGTTACGAAAGGAACCATACAAATGCAGGTAAACGGTTATGATTATCAGCTTGCAGCTAACGAGGCTATTTTTATAAATAGTGGTTTCTTGCATATGACAACAGATATATCCGAAGAAGGGGAATATGTGAGTTTTAATTTTCAGGCAAAACTACTTTCCTTTTTTACCGGGAGCAGAATGGAACAGGATTTGGTACTTCCATACACGACAAATTTGGCTTTGCCAGTAACCGTTTTCCGACAGGATGTGGAATGGCAAAAGAGAGTGATTGATATTTTGTGGGAATTAAAAGATGCAATCAGGGATCCGGATCTTTTTGGACGTGAATATTTTCTGTCAGTGAAGACGGTGGAAGTATGGTACATTCTGGTAAAAGAACTGTCAAAAACAGCTATAGAATTATCGGATAGTTTTCTCTGCAAGCAACGAAGGATGCAGACCATGCTTACCTTTATACATGCAAACTACTCAGAGAAAATTACGGTGATGCATATCGCTGTTTCAGCAAATATAAGTGTCGGTGAATGTCATCGATGTTTTAAAAATCATCTTCATATGACGCCGAAAGATTATCTTTGCTCTTATCGGTTAAATAAAGGTTTGGAACTCCTTAGAAATACGGAACTGTCAATAACAGAGATTGCCAATATGACAGGATATAATTCCGCGAGCCATTTCATAAGCAGTTTTAAATCAAAGTATAGTAAAACTCCTGCAAAGTATCGTTCAAAGCGAAAAGATTGAGACATTTTGGACGAAATAAAATCCATTAATATAAAAAGGATGGTCTCACATAATAATAGCAGAGGATACAGCGTAATATCGGAATCGTATAGCCTGTCTTTATTCGTCTTTTTGCTGTAGATTGTGATAATCCGTAATGATATGTTCCATCGTGATCTTCTGCAAACTTTCGCATAAATCGTTCTGCACTTTTTGGTAAGAGCAATCCAGTACGTTATGGATATTTTTCCCTATAGGGCAGAGGGGGGATGGTAAAGGGTGGACACCGATCAGCTTAGAAATCGAGTCTGGTTCTACGGCCATGCATATTCGATATAGGGATATTTCATTTAATGGGCAAAGAAGCTTTGCTCCACCTGTCCCAAATCTTACGGATATGATACCATCTTTTTTTAATGAACTGAGAATATTTCGAATCGTAACAGAATTAGCACCGGTAGATAAAGATAATAAGCTGCTGGTTACTTTTTTTGATTCGCCGTATTCATGAATAAAAATGAGACAATGAATGGCAACCGAACATTTTGTGCTGATGTACATAGTATACGCTCCTTTCTTTTCATCAAGTTTAGCATAAATATACAAACCTGTAAATGTTGACATTACACCTCTTCATTGTTATAATTGGTGTAAATTTTAAAATTACAGGAGGA
>JAUNOI010000092.1:1090-6814 GCA_030531165.1 Lachnospiraceae bacterium | reverse complement strand
CATCTGCACAGGCGGATATATTTATCTCGAATTCAACACATTTAACCAATATTTATAAAAGAGCATTTGAAAGAAAAGGAACGATCTGGGAATGCGGGTATCCCAAAAATGATAAGCTGATGTCGATAACAGATGAAGAACGGGAAGCACTTCGAAAAAAAGTCCGGGAGTCTTTTAAAATTCCGGAAGACTACAAAATCATTACCTATGCGCCTACATTTCGAGACGAGACCCGTAATAAGGGAATTTTTCATAAGGAGTGGTATGATATTAATCCTGATCAAGTTGTAGAAGCTTTTCAAAAGATCTTTCATACGGAAAAATGCGTGTTGCTCATAAAACTTCATCCGTTCCTGCTTTCTATTGCAGACAGTTATTTTAAGGATTTAAATTCATCAGCGATAAATGCCACTAATTATCCGGATATGCAGGAGTTGATCATGGCGAGTGATGCATTGATTTCTGATTATTCCAGCTGCATTTTTGATGCTGCATTATTTGGATTGCCATGTTTTACATTTGCGAATGATTTTGAGGATTATAAAAGTGACAGGGGGACTTATTTTGAGATGGAAGAACTGCCGTTTCCGTATGCAAAGACTGCGGAAGAACTTTGCGAGCATATCCAAAGTTTTGACGGAGAAAAGTATGAGCGGGATTGGCAGCAGTTTTCCAAGAAAGTTGGCATAAAAGAGAGTGGACATGCTAGTCAGAAGATTGCCGAATACATATGTGGGTATATGAAAAAATAGACATAGTTTTGCAGGAGAAGGATTATGGTTGTAATCATTAAAATTGGGACATTTTTTTTAAATTTCATTTATTTCTTTATTAAGTTGTTTCCGGTGAAGAAGCAGGTAACTTTTATTTCACGTCAGTCAAATGAGGTTCCTTTTGAATTCAGGATGATCGCAAAAGAACTGAGACGGCGGGATCCCGATATAAAAATCAAATATCTGTGCCGGACACTGGATGGTGGGATTCAATCATCCGTATGGAATAAAGTGAAATACGCATTTCACATGTTTACACAGATGTATTATATTGCGACTTCGAAGGTTGTAATATTGGATACATATTGCATTGTGGTTAGTTTATTAAAACACAAAAAGCAGTTAAAAGTAATCCAGATGTGGCATTCTATGGGAACTATGAAGAAGTTTGGATATCAGATTCTGGATCAGGGAGAAGGCTCAGATTCTAAAGTTGCTCATGCCATGAAAATGCATCATAATTATGATTATATTTTTTGTGCCGGGGAAGGATATCTGCATATTTTAGCAGTGGGATTTAACTATGAAGATGATTATATGAGGGTGTACCCGTTGCCTCGGGTCGATCTTTTACAGAGTAGACATTATAAAGAGAAAAAAAGAAAGCAGATTTTTGAAAAATATCCAAAGTTAAAGGAAAAACCGGTCATCTTATATGTTCCGACGTTTCGGAAAGATGAGACACGATTTGTTGATGCTTGCAGTAAGATTATGAAGTCTCTGGATGAAGATTACAATCTGGTTATGAAACTGCATCCGTTGTCCAAGATGAAGATCGATACGGAAAAAGTGTTTGCATGTGAGGAGTTTTCGTCATTTGAAATGCTTTTTGCAGCGGATTATGTTGTAAGTGATTATTCTTGCATTATATATGAGGCAGCGATCTTGAACCTTCCGATTCATTTTTATAATTTTGATCTGGACGAATATGAAGGAGTCAGGGGATTAAATATTGATTATAAGAATGATCTTCCGGGAATGATTTCCGATGATTTTGGAAAAATTATGAATGCAATTAAGTATGAAACGTATGATTTTGATAAACTAAATGATTTGAAAAACAAATATATCAGACCGACAAATCATGCGACAAAGGATATTGCGGATTTTGTGGAATCATTGCTGTAAAGGGTAGTAAAGAGTTGGAAATTTGTGTTTTTTTACTTGATATGAATGATAAATAAGTTATAATATAATTAGTCGTTTTAAACGATATTTTGAATGAATTTTGATAATAGATTTACAGGAGGATAGTGTCGGATGAATACAGCATTAATTTTTGCCGGTGGTTCAGGAACCAGAATGAATACCACAGGATTGCCAAAACAGTTTTTAAAGGTTAACGATAAACCAATTATTATTCATACGATTGATTTTTTTGAAGAGAATCCGGATATCGATGCGATTTGTGTTGTGTGTATCGAGGATTATATTGATTATTTTAAAAAGTGCTTGAAAAAGTTCAATATTGAGAAGGTAAAGGTTGTTGTACCCGGCGGAAAAGATGGTCAGGAATCCATTTATAATGGCCTGAAGGCTTTGCATGAGCTGTATGGTGATCAGGAAGATACGATTGTCCTGATTCATGATGGCGTAAGACCCCTGATTAATACGCAGTTGATTTCGGATAATATAGCATGTGTCAAAAAGCATGGAACTGCGATTACGGTAGCACCGGCGAGTGAGACCATTATTACGGTTACCGAAACGAAGAATGTATCCGGGACTGTAGAAAGAAGCAGATGCTTTCTTGCAAGGGCTCCGCAGGGATATTATTTGAAAGATATTTATGGTTGCCATTTAAAGGCATTGGAAGAAGACCGGCATGATTTTATCGATTCTGCATCTATGATGATGAATTATGAGAAGAAGCTTCATATTATTGATGGACCGTCCCAGAATATCAAGATTACAAAACCGGAAGACTTTTATATTTTCAGGGCTATTTTACAGGCGAAAGAAAATGAACAGATTATGGGGATTTAGCTATGAATAGAGTAATGGCAGAAGATATAAAGAATGTATTGGAGACGTATAATTTTGACGGATTTGATCATAAGAGCGTGTTTATTACAGGTGCAACAGGTCTGATTGGATCTATGATCGCAAAATGTCTGTTAGAAGCGAATCGAAGTATGGACAAGCATATAAAGGTAATTGCTTTTATCCGAAATGAACAAAAAGCACGAGGGATATTTGAAGATTATCTGGACGAACAGATCGAATTTTGTGTTGGAGATATCTGCAGCCCGATTTCATATGAAGGTAGAGTTGATTATGTCATCCACAGTGCCAGTGCGACCAGTTCCAAGTTTTTTGTAGAGCATCCGGTAGAGACCATCGATACTGCGATTAATGGAACGATGAATGTCCTCAATTTTGCAAGAGAGAAAGATATTCAGGGATTTGTTTATTTATCATCTCTTGAGATATATGGAAAATTAGACACGACAGAGTCGATTCGTGAAGAGGACTGCGGGTATATTGATTTCTTAAATGTAAGGAGCTCTTATTCGGAAGGAAAGCGGATGGTAGAGTGCATATGCGCTTCCTATGCACAGGAATTCCATATGCCGATTAAAATTGCCAGATTGACACAGACCTTTGGGGCGGGTGTCAATTATCATGATGGAAGAGTTTTTGCGGAATTTATCCGATGTGTCATTGAGGAAGAGGACATTGTTCTGCATACGACAGGAGAGACAGTTCGAAATTATTGTTATTTGTCAGATGCAGTTCGGGCTTTGCTCCTGATCTTAGAAAAAGGAAATGCGGGGGAAGCCTATAATGTTGCCAATAAAGATACAACCTGTTCGATTGTTGAGATGGCGAAGGTCGTTGCAGAGCTTAATAAGAATAAAACCACACAGGTATGTTTCGATATTGAAGAAGATTTATCAAAACACGGATATAATCCAACGATGATTGCGTATTTGAATACAGAAAAGATAGAAGCATTAGGATGGAAGCCTACCGTTGGATTGACTGAGATGTTCCAGAGAACGATGGAAAGCATGGTTGAAGACCATCAGAAGGAAATGCTATGATGAAATATTGCATATTTGCAGCTGTTATGCTAGAATGGTGCAGATATTGACAAAAGAAAAATAGATTATGACATTTTATAAGGAGCAGATAATGAAAAGATTTATAAATGATTGCAAAAAGTATTACAAATATGCGATCTATTCAGGAAAAGCGGAATTGAAATCCGATATTGCACAATCGCATCTAAGCTGGTTATGGTGGATCTTGGATCCGTTGCTCTTTATGCTTGTGTACACCTTTGTATCGTTAATTGTATTTGGAAAAGCAGAGCAATATTTTTCGGCATTTATTTTTATTGGATATACCAGCTTTAAATTCTTTGAAAAAACGTTAAAGGGAAGTGTCAAGCTGGTGGCTGCAAATAAAGCAATTGTTAAGAAAGTATATATACCAAAACATATTCTCTTGTTCAGAAAGATGTATGTTAATGGATTTACATCAGCCGTTTCGTTTATACTCGTATTTTGTACAATGGCACTGTACCGGGTTCCGCTTACGTATCACGTGATTAGTTTTATACCATTGGTCGTATTACTGCTTTTAGTTACTTTTGGTTTTAGTACAATTCTAATGCATTTTGGTGTTTTTGTAGAAGATTTATCAAATCTTATTGCGGTAGGTTTGCGCTTACTCTTTTATCTATCAGGTGTTTTTTATTCCTTGGAAAAGAGATTGGAAAGCAAAATCTTAAGGTCGATATTGTTAAAATGTAATCCAGTCGCTTTTATTATTGATCAAATGCGACGTGCATTATTATATGGAAAAGGAATTGATTGGAAATTGTATTTTGTATGGATCGTTATTTCTATTGTTCTGGCCGTAATCGGGTTGAGACTTATTTACAGAAACGAGAATGGATATGTGAAGGTGATTTAGATGGAAAATGCTATAGAAGTAAGAGATTTGAAAATTCGTTATCGGAGTTTCAAAAAGTTATCAATTCGTAAATCATTATTTAGGTTTGGGAAAAATGAACAGGAAACCTTTGAAGCTATACGAGGAATTTCTTTTTCGGTTCCCAAAGGACAGATTATGGGAATCGTTGGGAAAAACGGAAGCGGCAAATCTACATTGCTCCGCGCTATTGCTGGTGTTTTTTCTCCTGATGAGGGTGAGATAGACCTTCATGGGCATACAGTTTCATTGTTGGCTTTGGGGGTAGGTTTTCAGAAAAAATTAACCGGCCGTGAAAATATAATGCTGGCAGGAATGCTACTTGGATTTACGGAAGAAGAAGTCAGAGAAAAAATGCCAAGAATCATTAGATTTGCTGATATTGGAGAATTTATTGATAAACCTGTGCAGACTTATTCGAGTGGAATGCATTCAAAATTGTCTTTTGCAATTACGGCAATCCTGGAGACAGAAATCATGTTAATTGATGAAGTACTCAGTGTAGGAGATGCAAAATTTAAAAAGAAAAGTTATAAAAAGATGAAACAGTTGATTGCGAATAAAGATCGGACAGTTGTAATTGTATCTCATAGTTCGGCTACACTAAAGAAGTTGTGCGATACGATTTTATGGTTGCATGAAGGAAAGATTATGATGCAGGGAACAACAGACGAGGTTCTGCCTGAATATGAAAAATTTATGCAGTAAAAAGGAGTAAAGGAAGAACTACTATGAAAATAAAGATAGCTTTTATGTATTTGGATGTTTCAAATTTAGGAGATACTGTAATATATGAAACTGCACGGTATATTGTAGAAGATATATTACAAAAACATGACATTACAGATTATGAAATAGTTCCGGTAGATATTGGTTCATTTAAAGGTAAAAAATTTGACGAATATTCGCAATTAAATCGTATTGTTGCAGGTGTGTTTAGACGAGTTGGTAAGAATAGAATTATTCGTGTTTGTCCGCCGTTATCTAGAACTATTTTAAAGAAGGCATG
>JAUNOI010000092.1:0-1065 GCA_030531165.1 Lachnospiraceae bacterium | reverse complement strand
AAATTAGAAGGAGCAGACCTGATTATTTTTGGTGGTGGCGGTCTGATTAAATTCCATCAGCAGAATTTCCACTATTTCCTAGATGAGGTTATTGGGTATGCGGACAAACATAATATACCGGTATTTCTTAATTCACAGGGAATAGAAGGTTATGATGAGTCGGATCCGGAATGTCAGATTCTAAAGAAAGCGATTAACAGAGATTGTGTAAAATATATCTCTACACGTGATGACTTTGCAATGTTGAGAAACTGTTATGTTGATAATCCGAATATTGTTATCAAAGGGGTTTGTGATCCGGCATTTTGGACGGCAGAGACATATCAGATTAAAAAGAAAGAAAATGCAGAAAAAAGAGTTGGTCTGAATGTTATCCGAACAAAAATATTCGGAGATTATATGTACAAAGTGAGTAGAGATTCATTAGGGAAAATTTATTATGATCTTATTTTAAAACTTTGTCATGATGGGTATTCTGTTGATTTGTTTTCAAACGGGGTTGAATCTGATACAGCATTTATAAATTGGTTGTTTGAAACTTACCCGGATTTACAAAAAAAATATCATGTAACATCTTCAAATCCAAGGACAACGTATGAATTAGTTGAGACTTTGGCCGGCTATGAGCGCTATATGGCAGTTCGACTTCATGCTGCTATTATAGGAAGCGTATTGGGAGTTCCTAATATTAGCCTGGTTTGGAATAGAAAACAAATTTTGTTTGGAAAAGAAATTGGTATGCGTCAGAATTTTATTACAAAAGATAAATTTAATGCAGATGATATTTATAAACAATTGTGTGCTGCTGAACCATATGAAATGAATGAAAGCTATAAGATGTCCGTATATAAGAACCTGGAAAAGCAGCTTGTTGCACAAATCAAAAATTTGGAAGAGAGATAGTAGTTTTATGACAAAGAAAGAATTAAAAAAAATAAAAAAGAAAGTAAAACGTCATATTAAAAAAAATAGGGCATATAAATTCGGCGTAAAAGGATATAGATTTGCCAAGAAAAAAGTTCGAAAAACATATTGACAGATTTAAATGTGAGCCATATAATATAG
>JAUNOI010000021.1 GCA_030531165.1 Lachnospiraceae bacterium | reverse complement strand
TATTCGTATTCCTTAAAAAAATGCAAATATAAAAGCCGCTTCAATACATGTTTCGTATCTCCCTTTTCACATGTATTAAAACGACTCATCGCATACTCCCCATATTACAATACCATTAATGGTCAAGAAAATAATCCTTAATATCACAATTGACCAGATTAACGTCATAATTGACCAAACATCATTTCCATTTTTAAAACAAAAAAGGATTTTAGAACTAAAATCCCTAAAATCCTAAGTAAATGCAGTTGATGAGAGTCGAACTCACACGCCCTTAGCGGGCACTAGAACCTGAATCTAGCGCGTCTGCCATTCCGCCACAACTGCATATATTCAATTATTCTGTTCTCACAGACAATTAGTATAATACCATTTTTTTATAAAAAAAGCAAGCCTATTTTTTCATTATTTCATCCGAATATTTTACACTGTTTCTTTTAATTATGTAAAAACATAAAAAAGATTATTATATATACAGAAAATTCCTAATCTTTTATTTATAGATTGCTATTCTTTGGTGAATGATGTAAAATTGTATTAGCAAAAACTATTAATTTAAATGTATCGGAGGTACTAATCTATGAAAAAAATTATTAATGCAGTTGATCAAGTTGAAAATCAAATGATCGCCGGTATGGTAAAGGCTTATCCAAAGTATATGAAAAAGTTAGATTGCGGCAATGTTGTTGTTCGTGCGAATAAAAAAGAAGGCAAAGTTGCTTTAATCAGCGGAGGCGGAAGTGGACATGAACCTGCACACGGCGGATATGTTGGAGAAGGCATGCTTGATGCTGCTGTAGCAGGAACTGTTTATACTTCTCCTACCCCAGATCAAATTTACGAAGGCATCAAAGCAATCGCAACTGACAAAGGTGTATTAATGGTAATCAAAAATTACACCGGAGATGTCATGAACTTTGAGATGGCTCGCGAAATGGCTGAAATGGAGGGCATCAAAGTTGACCAGGTTGTTACGAATGACGATGTAGCCGTTGACGGCAGTCTTTATACTGTTGGACGTCGTGGCGTTGCTGGTACGATTTTTGTTCATAAGATTGCCGGCGCATTAGCAGAGACAGGCGCTGAATTAGAAGATGTGAAAGCCGTTGCCGAGAAAGTTATTGATAATGTTCGTACCATGGGAGTTGCAATCAATCCAAGTACTGTTCCAGCTGCGGGCGAACCTGGATTCCATTTAGAAGCAGACGAGATGGAAGTTGGAATTGGAATTCATGGCGAACCGGGAACGCATACGGATAAATTAAAACCAGCTGATGAGATTGTTGACATTTTATTGGAGAAAATTTTGGCCGATATCGATTATAGCAACAGTGAAGTTGCCGTTATGGTCAATGGATCCGGCGGAACTCCATTAATGGAACTTTTCATCATTAATAACCATGTTGCAGATGTTTTAGCGGAAAAAGGCATAAAGGTTTATAAGACATTAGTTGGTAACTATATGACATCTCTTGAACAGGAAGGATTCTCGATCTCTCTCTTAAAATTAGATGACCAAACAAAAGAACTTCTTGATGCTGCAGCAGATACACCTGCATACAAAGAATAAATTCAAAAAGCGAACCAAGTGAAACACGCATAGCGTGTTTCACTGGTTTTCTCTATTTTTATCTTTTATAAGGAGACATACATATGGACAGTGGTAAAGTTATAGAAATTATACAGGCAATTGCAAAAAAGATCGAAGCAGAAAAAGATTATTTAACAGAGCTCGATAATGTCATTGGCGATGGAGACCACGGAATCAACATGGCCCGCGGTTTTCAGATGGTAGAGACGAAACTGCCGACATTAATTGGCAAAGATATTGGAACAATCTTAAAAACCGTTGGTATGACTCTGGTTTCAACAGTGGGTGGTTCTTCCGGTCCGTTATATGGAACTGCTTTTATGAAAGCAGGTATGGCTATGGCGGGTAAGACTGAGATGGATCTGGGCGATTTTTTAAATTGCCTTGATATTGCAATTGAAGGTGTTAAGATGCGTGGAAAAGCAACCCAAAATGAAAAGACGATGCTCGATGCTATGATCCCTGCGCTTGATGCCATGAAATCCTCCTATGAAAACGATGTACCATCTGCAATGGTATTGGAAATCGGCGTTGGTGCAGCATGGGAAGGTGTCGAGTACACAAAGACGATCATTGCTACCAAAGGACGCGCCAGCTACGTTGGAGAACGAAGCATCGGTCATCAGGATCCTGGTGCAACTTCTTTCAGCTATATTCTGGAAACAATCAGCAAATGTTTATGATCGAACAAACCACTCATTCGTTTTAATAAGGAGGAACTATGGTAGGTATTGTAATCGTATCGCACAGTGAAAAATTGGCAGATGGTGTTGTAGATGTCACAAAAATCATGGCAGATGGCTGTCCAATTGCATCTGCCGGCGGCATGGATGATGGCAGCTATGGGACCAGCTACGAAAAGATTATGATGGCAATCGAAAGTGTCCATGGAGACGACGGTGTTTTGGTGCTTATGGATATGGGAAGTGCCGTTATGACAGCAGAGATGGTTTTAGAAGATTTAGGATATAACGACGTCATTATGGCCGATTGCCCGATTGCCGAAGGCGCTATCGCTGCTTCTCTTGCCTCACTTGGAGGTGCCGATTTAGAAACTGTAAAGCAAGAAGCATGTTCTGCAAAAACAGCTCAAAAATTATAATTATGATTCAAAAACAGCTGCATGAAAAATCATCCATGCAGCTGTTTTTCTCTATTTCAATACAACAGACAAAACATCCTGAACCTTTTTTACAGGTATAATTTTTAATTTTTCTTTTACTTCTTCTGCAACATCTTCCAAATCTTCTTTATTATCATATGGAATAAAAACATTCGTGATACCAGCTCTCTGAGCCGCCAGCAATTTTTCCGGAAGCCCGCCGATCGGCATAATATTTGCCCTAAGAGAAACTTCCCCCGTCATTGCATATTCCGGTCCAACTGTTTTTCCGGTAATCAAAGAACTCAATGCGGTTACAAGCGTGATTCCCGCGGATGGTCCATCCTTTGGGACAGCACCTGCAGGTACATGGATATGAAGATCTTGTTCTTTCAGAATTTCTGATTCTTTTGGATACAGACCTTTCACAATTGTAAGAGCGATCTGCGCAGATTCCTTCATCACATCACCAAGTTGACCAGTAATCTGCATCTTGCCGCTTCCCTTTGTAAGGGCAGTTTCGATAAATAGTATTTCTCCGCCTGCCTGTGTCCACGCAAGCCCGGTGACAACTCCTGGCTGCTTTTCTTCCAATATATGCTCATGATGCATGGTTTTTCTTCCTAAAAACTCTTTTAAACGGCGCTCACTGACTGTTATGCTCTTCTGCTCTCCCTTTACCAACTTGACAGCAGCATGACGGCATAAATGATCAATCTGCTTTTTCAGTCCACGAACACCGGCTTCTGCCGTATAGTCAGAAATAATTTTTTTAATGGCATCATCCGTCACTTTTAAATTGCGGGATTTCATTCCCATTTCTTTCATGGATTTTGGAAACAGATGCTTTTTGGCGATCTGATACTTTTCTACGGCTGTATAACCTCCGAATGAAATCACTTCCATTCGGTTGAGCAATGGCTCAGGTATCGTGTCCGTCGTATTGGCCGTACAAATAAATACGACTTTTGACAGATCATACGGAACATTCATATAGTGATCGGTAAATGTAGCATTCTGCTCAGGGTCTAACACCTCTAACAGCGCGCTCGCAGGATCACCACTGTAATCTTTCGCCAATTTGTCAACCTCATCGAGTACCATAACCGGATTCATCGAACCGCACCGCTTCATGCCTTCCATAATACGCCCCGGCATAGCACCGACATAAGTCCTTCTATGACCTCGGATTTCTGCCTCGTCCCGAACTCCACCCAAGCTGATTCGGACATATTCTCTGCCGAGTGCCTTTGCAATACTCTGTCCAATACTCGTCTTTCCGGTTCCTGGTGGTCCGGTAAACAATAAAATAGAGCCTGCCTGATTCTTGTTTAATGCCATAACTGCCATCTGCTGAACCACACGTTCTTTTACTTTTTTTAGACCATAATGATCTTCCTCTAAAATCTCCTCCGCTTTCTGAAGATCGATATCGGGCAGTTCTTTTTTCTCTTTCCATGAAAGCTTGGTCATAAAATCAAGATAATCATATAACATGCCGTATTCATGACCATCTTTTCCTTCCTGTTTCATACGGTTTAAAACTTTATCCGCTTCTTTTCGTGCCTCAGCATTCATTCCTGATTCTGCAATCAGCTTTTCAAAATGTCTGACATCCGATATATTCTCTGGATGCATCTCATCTAACTGATTCTGCAAAAATTCAATCTGCTTTTTAATCGCTGCTTCACGATATGACCGCTCATTGCTTTCTTTTTGCGCAGTCTCCGCTTCTGCATGTACTCTTGATATTTCCATAAATTCATATACTGCATGTTCAATCCGGGCACAACGCTCAGAACAGGTTTTTGATGCCAAAATCTCATATTTTTCTTCCCAACTTAAACTCAGATATCCCGAAAGACCGCAGAGCATTTCATTCATATTTTTCCAGTGCAAAATAAAGCTTCTTGCCCAAATTCCCCATTGAAACCCATGAACAAATTTTAAAAGATCGTTCTTCACTTTCTCAAATCGAATTGTTAAATCAGCATCTATAAGATCTTGTTCTTCCTCTTCAATCGCCGCCTCTACCATAATCTCACCATTTTGAACCTCGATATCCGTAATCCGAACTCTCTCTTTTGCCCGAATCCGAAAGTTGTCTTCTTGATCGATCTGTTCAACTACAGCCGAAACGCCGTAAAGATAAAAATCATCTGCCTCCAGCTCATCCCTTTGTTTATCATTTTTCATCATAAGAAACAAAAGCTCTTCTTTATTCTTTAAAGCCGGAATATCTCTACTGTCAAATAAATCTTTTTTAAAATAAAAAGTTACTCCAGGTAAAATTGTCATATCATAAACTGGAATTGATATCATAGATTCTCCTCCTTTTATTAGCACTCATTAACATCGAGTGCTAATTCCTACTAAGATAATATGACAAATTATGTGATTCGTCAACTGTTTTTTCATAAAGAATCAAGTACTTTTATATAAAAAGAAATTTCTTTAACTCGTCCATATAATTTTTTGCATCCTGTACGCCAATATCATAAATCCGCTGCAATTCATCCGGATTTTTCTCCATTCTTCCAATGTCTAATTTACGGCTTGGCCGGATAACGAAAACTTTCCCTTCTTTTTCCCAGCGCTCAATCAATTCCCGCGTCTGATTATATTTTATATGGCGATGCTGCAGCTCCTTAACAAACTTTGGATATTTTCGATAAAAGATTTTTGCAAGATGGATGTTCTGTGCCTTTTTTATATAATCTTTATCCCGTGTTAATACAACAACCGGTCTGTTAAAACCCATTTTTGCAAATGCTTTTACCGGAATACTGTCCGCACATCCGCCATCCAGTAATTTTTTCCCTTCATAGTTGATAATCTTTGTTACATAGGGCATAGATGCAGATGCTCGGAGCAGATCAATCTCTTTTCTGGAATCTTTCATGCGAAGATACTCCGCTTTCCCTGTTTCAAGATTTGTACAGGTTACATAAAACTCTATATCCGACCGATCTAAAACGTCATAATCAAACGGATCCAGTGTCTCAGGCAGTTCATGATAACAAAATTCCTCACTAACAAGATCTCCGGTCTTCAATAAATTGTAGAAACTCATAAATCTTTTATCAGTACAATACTTTTTATAATATCGAATATTTCTTCCTTTTTGTTCTGCTACATAGCTCGCCCCGTGCACTGCGCCGGCAGATACACCGATCACTCCATCAAAATGAATATCTTCTTCCATAAACACATCCAATACACCTGCTGTATAGATGCCGCGCATGGCTCCACCTTCTAATACAAGTCCTGTCTTCATAATAACTGCTCCTGTCCTGTTCATTTTATTTGCAATAGTTTTATTTTAAAACATTTTGAGACAGAATACAAATTTATATTCAGTTTATAATAACCACCTTTTATTTTTCCCCTTCTTCCACCATAGTTTCCGCAAAAATTCCATATCCTTTTGTTGGATCACTGACAAATACATGTGTAACCGCACCGACCAATTTCCCATCCTGCACAATAGGGCTTCCGCTCATTCCCTGAACGATCCCGTTCGTTAACTTTTTTAGTTTGGAATCCGTCACCTTAATAGACATTCCCTTTAATTTTTCATGATTTCCTTTATCCACCTTGGTAATTTTAATATCATATTCCTCTTTTTCTCCACTGACATAGGAAATAATCTTTGCATTCCCTTCCTTTACCTCCTGTTTTAAAGCGATCGGCATGGTTTTTTCCGGTTTTTGCTTTTGAAAAAAAGTACCAAAAATACCATTCTCTGTATTTTTAACAATGCTTCCCTTCAAATTTTCTTCTTTATAATCGATCATACCAACTATTTCGCCGGGACTTCCTGCAGAACCTTTTTTGATATTGGTAATTTCCGCTCGATAAATCTCGCCGCCACGGATAGAAAGCAGGCTACCAAGGTCAATATCACTGATTCCATGTCCCAATGCAGCAAAAGTTTGTCCCTGCGTATAAGTAATGGTCCCAATTCCCTGCGTATTATTGCGAATATATGCACCGATTTTATATTGTCCATCTTCTTCATCTAACACAGGTTTTATTTTTACATTTTTTGACGAACCATCACGAATCACGGTTAAGGTAATATTCTTACCTTTTGAATCGTTAATTTTCTCCAGAAAATCCATTTTAGAAATAACCGCCGATCCATTTAACTTTGTAATATAATCTCCGCTGTGCAATTTGCTTTTCGACGGTGTTTTGGTACCGTTCTTGGTCGAAATCTCTGCAGTATCAATTACAAACAACCCATCCGTTTCAATATAAATTCCAGTCAACTTTCCAGATGGCGCTGCCGTTTGGCGTTCCAATGCCTCAATTGCCACCTCTTTTAATTTTACAAGTCCGAACAGCTTTGTCTCCATCTTATAGTTGCCGCTCTGCGCAGACTTTAAAGCAAATTTTGTTTTTAAATCAACCGTGTCAATCTCATCTGCTTCATCAGAGATCACCCCAATAGCGGGAATTTTATATTCAAATTCCGATTCGTTGCCAATTACTAATTGTATTGTGTCCGGAATACTCTGCCTGCAAACGCTGTAATAAACTCCGGAAGCTGTCAAAAAGGTTAAAACGATCAAAACAGCCAGCCCTATTCTATATTTTTTTGTTCCTTTCATGTTTTTTGCTCCCTCATATAAAAATGAGGATAGATTGATAAGTTAATCTATCCTCACCTAGTATATGAAAATCGCATTTTTTTAATCAGTATATTTTTTCACAGTTTAGCAGTTTTATCCAATCAATAGAGCGTACGCAGTCACTCTCCCGTAGCTTCACGGTATTCTTGATCACCACCGGTGCCCCAATTGGTCTTATTCGCGGTAATTACTTTTTTCTCATCATGGACATACGCATAAAAATTCAAAATCTCTGTATTCGCAATATTCGTTCCATCTGCATCATAAATATCCTTATAATATACAAATTCACTGCATTTTCCATTTACAGATTCCCGGTCGTATACAATACGCCATCCAACGAGCCTGCCTTCTGCTTTTTCAACTTTTGCATTCAAATACAGAATCCCTTTTGCCGAATATTGCAATTCGTATTCCTGTTGATTCCCCGTTGCTTTATAAACCGCCCGATATGCGTCCGAAAGTGCCTGTTCGTTTTGCAAAATATCATTTTCTTTCGATAAATCTGCTGCCGTATTCAAATCAGTCGTTTCCGTAGATGACGGAACAGACGATGCAACCGACGATTGATCTGGATCAGTTCCATCAACAGGTTCTATATATTCCCGTAGAAAGATGCCCTTTTTTTGGTATAAGTACGATTGAGAAGTCCGATAGCCATCATTCGAGATGACTGTAAGTGTCCCATCGCCATTATCCCGTTCTCCATTGACAGCAAGAAGATCTCTAAGTGCAAAGATGCCAGCAGATAACGTTACACCAAATCCAAATAAAATACATAATACTAAGAGCAAAACTCTCAGAAATTCAGAATCGTACATTTTTCGGCTAATTTTGCAGAATTTGACTATCCGCCAATGCATGAGTAAAATGCCCACAAGCCAGAATAGTAAATGTCCCAAGACATCGAACCACTGACGATATTCAAGCGTCTCAGGCAGTGACCACTCCATAACAAAATAAAAAGCCGAAAAAGTCAAATACGTCATGAACAGGAATCCTTTTTTAACGCGGGATCTGGCAATCATATTTTTCTGATCGGTACCGAGCTTTTCTATTAATTCTTCCCGCGACATATCCGTTGATAAAATATCGCCGGAAGATTCTGCCATATTACAAAACTCAATATACTTTTTCTGCTTTTCCCATTCTCCCAATCCTTCTGCAGCAATTGCAGCTAACAAATAATATCGATAAATCTGCTCTTTATTCAATTCATTTCGATTGATCATCTGCAATGCATATTCGCTCATGCTGAATTGTCCGAGCTTTATCTGATTTTCTGCCATTGCAAGCAGATACGGATGCTTCTTTTTTCTTCTTGTATGTGCATATAAATCATAATTATAATCATGCGCAGCCTGCTGATTACCCTTCTTGCGAATCTGCTCCGCAATACGTCCGTATAATATGAGCTGAAGGAAAAGAATCCAAATATAATATATGCAAAAAAACAACAAAAAATACCAAAACGGATTTGAGTTTAATATAAGATAAATTCCATATGTACCGCCCGCTAAAAGCATGATGACACACAAAAGCGTAACTCGTTGCTTTCTTCTGATATAAGAGCAGCTTTCCTCACAATATAGATATGCTTTTGCAGAATCGCTTTTTAAATCATAAATATTATGCTCCATAAGCCCTAATACCCCTTTGTCTTCTCTGCCAGTTCTTTCATCTCTCTTGCGCTTTCCATTACGGCATCCGTCACCTCTACGCCGCCAAGCATTCTTGCAAGTTCCTGAACAGACTGCTGATGATCAAGCGCATTCATGACAGTTCTCGTAATCGTTCCTTCTACCTGCTTTTCTATCAGATAATGATTATCCGCCATCGCTGCAATCTGCGGCAGATGAGTAATTGCAATCACCTGGTGGGAATCAGAGATCACGACCATCTTTTCCGATACTTTTTGTGCAGTACGCCCGCTGATTCCACTATCGATTTCATCAAAGATCAGCGTATCGACCTGATCAACATCTGCGAGTACAGATTTGATTGCGAGCATAATCCTCGACAATTCACCTCCGGAAGCAACTTCATTTAACGGACGCATTGGCAACCCCGGATTCGTTGAGATCAGAAAGACTGCCTCATCGAAACCATTTGCAGTAAACTTTTCCAGTTTTTGAAATTGCATCATAAACTGCACATCTAAGAAATTCAGTTCCTTTAATGCCTCTGTCATTTCAGATGAGAGTTTCCGAGCATATTTTTTTCGAACCTTTGTAAGTTTCTGACAAGCATTTCGCAGAACTTCTTCTGCTTTCTCAAGTTTTTCTAAAAGCTTCGCCCGATTTTCCTCAAAATGCAGGATATGATCTCGCTTTTTCTCCAATTCCTCTAACCGCTGCTCTATGTCTTCTATTGTTGCACCATATTTACTTTTTAATGTATTAATCAGATTTAATCTTTGTTCTATTTCGTAAAACTCCTGTTCATCAAATTCCATTTCCGAAATATACCCAGATAAATCACGATTAAAATCGTTCATGATGCTGTCAACCGTCTCAAGCTGTTCCCGAATCGGCGATAAATCCTCATCATATTGTTCAGCGCTGATCAATTCATGCAAAGCATTGCCAATCTGGCTGCCTGCAGACATCGTATCATCATATCCGGTAATTTGATAAGCCGCAGCCAGATTTTCCATAATCTTTTTGCCATTGACCATCTTCCGATATCGATGTTCCAAGTCTTCATCCTCGCCTGTGAGCAAGTCAGCTGACTGAATCTCTGCAATCTGATAAGAAATGAAGTCCAGTTCTCTCTTCATCTTTTCCTGATCACTGTATTCTTCCTCCAGCTGCTTTTGTATCTCCGAATATTCCTGATATTTTTCTTGCACCCGACTGCGAATGTCTTCGGATTCTTTTTTTGAAAATTCATCTAAAATCTTCAAATGATTCTGCCTATGCAGCAGTGACTGATGTTCATGCTGACTGTGAATATCAATTAACAGACTGGAGATTTCTTTTAATTTCGATACCGTAACAGTCCGTTCATTCACTTTGCAGATATTACGGCGATTCATAATCTTCCGAGATACTAAGACTTCTCCTTCCTCTACCGGAATATCCATATCCGCAAGTTTCGCCAGCACCTCCGGTCTTTCCGTATGAAAGAGCAGTTCCACGTATGCGTGATCTGCTCCCGGACGAATCATATCTTTGGAAATCTTATTGCCCAAAGCCGCATTCATGGAGCCAAGAAGGATGGACTTTCCAGCCCCTGTCTCTCCGGTCAGAATATTCAAATGATCGCCAAATTCTACCTCAATTTCATCAATCAGTGCAAGATTCTTTACATGTAGATTTAATAACATTTCTACCTTCCTATTCTAGTCATACTCACAATTTCTTCTTTTGCCTTCGGAGCTGCATCCTTGTTTTTGGCAATACACATGATCGTATCATCACCCGCAATACAGCCGAGAACAGAATTCAGCTGAAGATGATCCAGGGCGGCTCCACATGCCATCGCCATGCCGGGAACTGTCCGTATCACAAGTATATTTTCCGAAATCGCAATGTTCAAAATTCCATCCTTCAAAACCCGTTTGTACTTATCCGTAGATGCAGCACCATGGTTCTCAAGTGCAATGTACTTCTGTTTTCCATCAGGGAACGTCAGCTTTGTCAGCTTCATTTCACGGATGTCTCGTGAAATCGTAGCCTGTGTCGTATGAAAACCTGCTTCAATCAGTTTCTCTGTCAATTCATCCTGTGTCTCAATATCGTACTTTTTAATAATCTCTATAATTTTTTCCTGACGTTTCGCTTTCACTTATACGCCTCCTAATTCTCCAATTATTTACAATTTCTTTTTCAGTATATCATAAAAATTATGATTTGTAACCTTAATAAATTTTGTAAATTGCGGCGCCATTTCAATATTTACAACATCGCCATAACTAAGCTGAATTCCTTTATGTCCGTCAAAAGTCGCTATCGCTTCTTCCAGCTGTGTCTTACGGACTCTCTGAATTTGAATGGATATTTTATCATCTTTATCAAGAATAATGCTTTTGGACTGCATCGCATGGGCACAGATCGGGGTAATGACGATCATCTGGCTGATCGGATTGATAATCGGTCCTCCTGCTGACAAATTATAACCGGTAGATCCGGTTGGTGTTGCGATAATGATACCATCCGCGTGATAATTGTCAAGCAGCTGTCCATTAACATAAACTTTAAATGAAATAATACGGGAAAAACCGCTTCGGCCGATAACAATATCATTCAATGCAAATTCATCTCCGATCACCTGATTCTCATGGATCACCTGCCCCTGCAACATCATTCTATTCTCAATTCTATATTTATCATTTAACAGTCCATCCAGCATCTGTTGTAATTCTGATGCTTCGATTTCTGCTAAAAATCCTAAATTTCCCAAATTAACGCCGATCACTGGAATATTCAATCCTCTAAGTCCTCTCGACATCTGAAGTATTGTTCCATCTCCGCCAAGAGTGATCGCACATTCAATATGATTTGGAATCTTTTCCTTTTCAATTCCCGTTCGATAAATATCCGGAACTACATAAGCATCTGCTCCATGCTGCTTAAAATATGTCTGTATTCTCGTTGTTAATTTTAAATCAACATCCTTGTCCGGGTTCGTTGCAATTAAAAAATGTTTCACTCCTAAGTCTCTCTCTTTCTATAATGACTTATGAGAATCTTCGACTACCTGATGGATATGTAAATCATATTCTTTATCAAATATTCCATCTTCTAACTTTCTCATATGTAATAAATATTCGATATTCCCCTCTGGACCTTTAATAGGAGAATAATCAAGGTGCAAAAGCTGAAAACTGTTATCCACCGCAAATTGTGTGACCATATCGATCACCTCTTCATGTACTTTCTTATCACGGACAACACCCTTTTTCCCTACTTTTTCTCTCCCTGCTTCAAACTGCGGTTTGATCAACGCAACCACTTCGCCTCCATTCGTTAAAATCCGGCGTACCGCAGGCAAAATTTTTTTCAATGAAATAAACGAAACATCGATCGATACAAATTCTGCCGGTTCATCAATATCATCTGCCGTCACATATCGCATATTTGTCTTTTCCATACATACAACCCGGTCATCGTTTCGCAACTTCCATGCGAGCTGTCCGTGTCCTACATCAACAGAATACACTTTTACTGCACCATTCTGCAGCATACAATCGGTAAACCCACCTGTGGAAGCCCCGCAGTCCATGCAGACTTTTCCTTCCAATTCTACTCCAAATCGATCCATAGCTTTTTCAAGTTTCAAACCGCCTCTACTCACATATCGCAGAGTTTTTCCTCTCACTTCTACTTTTACCGTATTGGGAAACGTAGTTCCTGCTTTGTCCTCTTTCTGCCCATCAACGTAAACAATCCCAGACATAATGATCGCCTTTGCTTTTTCTCTGGAATCTGCCAATCCTCGTTTGACAAGCATGACATCTAAACGCTCTTTCATTCCTTGCCTTCCTGTAAATAATTATGAAACAGCACATGACGATGCCAAAAATGACACCGCCATGTATTGTTTTTAATTTTGTCTGTCAATTAAATACGTAATTAAATCCATAATGAAATCATCTTCGCCAATAAACAATTCCAGCTGTTGTTTTGCTTCTTCGCAAAGCTTCTTGACTTCTTCCTGTGCTTTTTCAACACCGACCAAAGAAACATATGTGGTCTTTTCATTCTTCTCATCGCTTCCAACCGGTTTGCCCAATTCTTCCTCATTACCGATTACGTCTAAAATATCATCCTGAATCTGAAATGCGATACCAATCTTTCGGCTGATCCGTTTCATCATCTGCACTTCACCTTTTCCGGCTCCCGCAAGCGCTGCTCCGATCATCATAGAAGCTTCGATCAAAGATGAGGTTTTCTTTCTGTGAATAAATTCAACTTCTTCCATTGTCAATGCCTTGCCTTCCATCTCAACATCAACAACCTGTCCACCGATCATACCGAATACTCCGGCTTTCTGACCCAGAATTTTCATCGCTCTTGCAGCATCTTCCAGGTGATCCGTATAATCAAATGCATTGGAAGCCGTTTCAAATGCATAATTTAATAATGCATCACCGGCTAGCAGTGCCATTGCCTCTCCGTAAACCACATGCGCCGTCTTTTTCCCGCGTCGGTAATCATCATTATCCATGCATGGCAGATCATCGTGCATCAAAGAATACGTATGGATCATCTCGATCGCAGCCATAAATGGTTCCACAACTTTTGATTTCCCGCCAAACATTTTATAAGTTTCTTGCATCAACATCGGACGAATCCTCTTGCCGCCGGCTGACATTGTGTATTCCATCACTTCATAAATCGTCTTTTGCGGTCCAACAATATCCGGCATCATCGGCATAATGATCTCATCAATTGCTTTTGCTCTTGCTGCTACTTCTTCTCTCATCGTCATAATGATTCCCCCTTCTCATCCAGAATAATTAATTCTTTTTCTATTGTATCCAGGCTGTCCTGGCATTTTTGTACTAATTTTACACCCTTAGTATATAGTTTTAATGCATCATCGATGGATGTTTCTTCTTTTTCGAGTTCTTCCACAATCGCATCCAATTCCTCAAAAGCTTGTTCTACTGTAAATTTCTTCCTAGGCATGACTGCTCCTTTCACCCAATCAGATTCTGCTTAATATCCATAGTACGCGCCTCGACCTGTCCATCCGAAAATGTAACTGTTAATATCTCATCCACCTTCACCTGTTCGATTCCAAGCACAGGCTTTCCATCCTCATCTGTCACATAGCCGTAGCCGCCTGTTAACCTTGCCAGCGGCGATAATCGCTGCAGCTTTTCAGCATACATCTGCAGCAGATATCGATACTGTTCCTGCTTATGCACAATTCCGTGTTCCAACTGCAATTTCAGTTGCTCCAGCCTCATCTTCTGCTGCTTTAACTGATTTTTAGGACTGAGAAGATTGATCTGATTGCGGTAGTGTTTTAAACGATATTGATAATCCGCCAATATCAGATTCATCTGCTGTTTTAATTGATAATCATATCCATGGATCTCGTTCATCAGATCACGGATATTCGGAATTGCAAGTTCACAGGCTGCTGATGGCGTCGCTGCCCGTAAATCCGCTGCATAATCCGCAATCGTCGTATCTGTCTCATGTCCGGTTCCCGATATGATCGGAGTCTTTGCCTCATAAATCGCTCTTGCTACAATTTCTTCATTAAACGCCCAAAGATCTTCAATAGAACCTCCGCCGCGTCCAATGATAATCGTATCAACATCCATACCATCCAGCACATGAATTCCACGTGCAACGGAAGCACCGGCCCCTTCTCCCTGCACCTTTGCAGGATATAAAATCAGCTGGACATATGGATTTCTTCTTTTCGCAATACTCACGATATCACGAATCGCTGCTCCCATTTTTGCCGTAACGATGCCAACTTTTTTTGGATTCTTCGGAATTGGTTTTTTAATCTCATGATCGAACAATCCCTCTTCATACAGCATCATTTTTAAACGTTCATATTCTTCATACAGTACACCGATTCCATCTAAAATAATCTCCGATGCATAAAGCTGATACGTGCCATCCCTCTCAAATATATTGATATTGCCGCCTACTACAACTGTTTGTCCATCCTGCATATGGAACTTCAGTCCATCTCTTTTCGCGTTTGCAAACATAATGCAGGAAAGCGTACTTTTCGCATCTTTGATCGAAAAATAAATATGTCCGGATGAATGATATTTGCAATTGGATACCTCTCCTTTGATATAAATATGATTCAATGCATAATCGCTGCTGAACATTCTTCGGATATATGCATTGATCTGGGTAACTGAATATACTCTGTTCATTTTAAATATTATTCGCTTGCAAGCTTTGCAAGTACACCGTTCACAAACTTTGGAGACTGTTCACTTCCATATTGCTTCGCCAGCTCAACGGCTTCATTGATCGCAACTTTTTCCGGAATATCCTCATCAAATTTTACTTCATATACGGCAAGCCGTAAAATAGCGAGTTCCGCTTTGCCAAGACGGTTTAACTTCCAGCCCGACGAAATCGATGCAATCGTCTCATCAATTTGATCGATCCGTGCAAAAATATCTTCTGTCTTCTTTCTTATATAAGTAAATTCTTTATTTGAAATATTTTTCAGACTTTCCAGATAGAAATCGATCTTCTCTGTCCTTTCCTCTTGTTCCGAGAACTCCATCTGAAAAATAATACGAAAAATATGCTCGCGCATCTCACTTCTTTTCATAATTTATCCATTCCTTTAATCAAATCTTCTTCGCATAAAGGAACGGGGCTGTTACCAGTCCCGCCTCCATACTATTCTTCATCAATCGCAACACCAGCTATGCGAACATTTACTTCCGATACTTTTAATCCGGTCATATTTTCAATCGCTGTCTTAACTTTATCTTGTACCTTTTCTGAAACCACAGGAATGCTTACCCCATAATCTAATTCCATTGTCAATTCAACTTTGACGGTCTCATCCACTGCAACTTTGACCCCTCTGATCTTCTTATAGATATTATTACCGCTTAATCTTGCAACGCCCTTAACCTCTTTTGCGGTAATGGCTGCAATCCCCATAATAACTTCATCTGCAATCTTAATAGCTCCAATTGTACTGTTTTTATTTACATTATATCCATTTTTGTAATCCATAGATTTGCCTCCTAGTATTTTATGCATAAACTTATGTATATTATACCAAACATATTATCTTTTGCAAAGAGTTTTAATCATCTGTTTGAATCGTTGTAATGACGATATTATCGACCGCACATCCTGTTTTCCTCGTAACAATATCTTCAATCTGCGCCTTTTCCACTTTTGAAATTTCCTTTTTCTGAATCATAACATCCGTGCTCTTATCACTGATGCTTACAATACTATTTAAAAATCCTTTTGATCCAAGAAGCTCTTCAGCTGCTACCTCTTTTTCAAGATTTTCGCTCAGTACTGTTAATTTTTTTGTTGCCTCCTGTTGTTGTGCTTCACTTAACGTTTTGTTCGAAATAATCTCTTCCAAATTATCTTTCGCCTTCTCATGCGTCTGCTCCCTCGTCAGTTTTGCCTGAGCAACATAATTTGCTACCTCAGCGGATGTCAGCACAGCTTCTCCGACCGGGGTTTCATCGTCGTCTGCTTTTGCTGTTTCATTGCTTACTTCTGTACTGGATGTTTCTTTTGTAGCAAATTCAAATCCAGAATAATTCACATAGCCTGCCGCAGCGATCAACACTGCAAGCATAGCAACCATAATCTGCTTTTTCTGTTTCCATTTTTTGAAAATTTTCATGAACCATCCTCCATTTTCAACACTTTTATTTTGTTCACTGACACATCAAATAATGCAGTAACCGCCTCTGTAATATCTTTTTGAACAGAGGCATTTGAACCTCCCTGAGCAATCACAACAACGCCCTCTATCTCCGGTTCCAGTTCCTTGATCACATATGGTACATTTTCTCCATCTTTTTCGATTAATACCGTTTCTTCGTCATTATTGACGGATTTTCTCGTACTTTCTCCATCCGTTTCCTCTTCCTCCTCATACGGCATATCCTTGTTTAAGACGGATTCCTTTGACGATTTTAACGTAATCATCACCTTTACCTTTCCAACACCGTCAACCGTCGATAACGTTTCCACCAGCCGTTTTTCCAGCGCTTTTACTTCCTGCTGCTCATCTGCTGCTTCGGTCACTTCTTCTTCACTCTCTTCCTTTTTTGTTTCAGAATGCGGAAGACTCAAAAAGATCAGACATAGCCCTGCTGCAAATAAAATCAGAGTCTTTTTTATCCCAATTTGTTCCAGCATTTTCTTCATAAATATTCACCTATGATTTTATATTTATATGAGATTCTTCTAAAGAATAGACTTCACGCAGTTTATTTTTTATTTGAATCTCATCATATTGATCCGCATGTTTCAATTTAACAGAAATTGATTTCAATTCCTGTTCTTCCAACTGTACAGATATTGTTACCGGTTCATATCCATCCTGTTCCAGCAGCTCTTCAATCTGGGATTCCATCTGCTCTTCATATTCCTCATATAATATTTTCTTTCCATAATCATCCTGAAGATCTGCCTGCGCTCTTCGATAATAATTTTTATACAGAACTGGCAGTTCACTTTCCATTTGAAATAAATTTTGAAAAAACAGCAATATGAAGATCAATCCTCCCATAAATTTCATGTATTTTCGAAAGGGTCCGGTCGGCAGCAATTCCTTTAAAAGCGTATACACAATAAAAAAACATAAACAAATCTGTATGATTCGCATAAATTACCCCACATAATAATTCATATTTGTTGTAGTTGAAATAATCGCAATCGTCAATAAAAACAACACTGCTGCAGTTAATACTGCCTGCAACAATAATTTTCCGCTTTCGGAAACACTTTTAAACATTTGATAAACATATTTTTCCGTAACAGGCTGCAAAACAGCTCCTGCAATTTGGAAGCTCTCCGCATAAACAAATATTTTTACAGAAGGAACAAACACGATCAGGCAGATAACGATCATGCCAAACACTCCGATCGCATTTTTTAAAATAATCCCTGATCCTATGGCTGTATTAGCAATCATTCCAAAAACTTGTCCGATACCAGGCAAAACTCCCAAACCCTTCTGTATCAGATTACTTTTTACAGAATCAATCGCCGGAAGCAGCATCGACTGAAAAATATTAAACAATAATACAATCATAATTGCCCCTTTTAGAAGCAGGCGGATCAGACTTTCCAGAACATCAACCAAACCAGAGAATAAATCCTCATTTGCCAGGAAATTTATTAATTTTAAGATAAACCCAATTTTAATTGCTGGCAAAATCATATAAATAATCCCCCACTGTACCGCTGTCATCAGCACAAAAAACAATTCATACGACGCAGCTGATGTTGTAATTCCGGTTACTCCCAGAAGAATCATACTATAAGTCGGAACCAGAACTTTCATAAACGTTAAAATCTGATCCAGACTATCCCTGGCAAACTCATATGTAATCAGGAACTGCCGGATCATGATACCGCTTAAGACCATATATACAATATAAAATCCGGTTGTCCCTATGTACTGCTCCAAAAATGATTTTGAAAGATTCTGAAAAATTGCAATCATAAAGCCGACGAACAGCATCTGAATAAACAATTCCCGCAGTTCAATCTCCTCTTTAAACGACTGTTTTATCTTTTCTGCAAACATTTTACCTATTATGTGGAGCATTTCACCATTTTGAAAAGAATCAACCAGTTCCTCTATCGATATCTTCTGACCAGTCTGTTGCTGCACGGATTTTTCAATTTCACTATAGTCTATTGTATTCTCTGCAAATACCGGCTTTGTATACATGATCAGCAATATACAGATGACTAACAGTTTCTTCATAAAGACAACAACTCTTTCATCGTATCGAGAAGTCCCTGAATTACGGGTATACCCACGATTAAAACTGCCAGTTTTCCTGCTGATTCGATCTGCCTGCCCAATGCCTGACTGCCCAGATCCCTGCAGATATCTCCTGAAAATTGACATACATAGGCAATCCCCACGATTTTAAGCAATATCTTAATGTAGATACGATCGATACTCATCATACTGTTAATGTTTTCAATAAACTTCAGGATATCCTGCAAATAGCCAATGCAAAATAAAAAAATAGCAAGACTGCCTGCCAATAGAATAACCGCTGAAATCCCCTTTTGCTGCTCCCTTATGACCAGGATCAAAATTGCTGCAATGATCCCTGTTAAAACTACTTTTATCATAAATTACACCACCGAAAATAATTTCTCTATGCTATCAAACAGATCATATATATAAGGAATAATCCAGGAAAGTACAAGCAAAAGTCCGACCAGACTGACTAAGAATGCCTGTTCATCCCGACCCGCATGTTTTAATACCTGCATAACAATGGATACAATAATTCCAACTGCCGCAATTTTAAATATAAGCTGTATACTCAAGCTTCTCCTCCTAAATAAGCACGATTGCCAACATCAATCCGATCCCGATGCCGAGCGTCTGATATATCTTCCCATCTTTTTCCTGTTTCATGCGCGCTTCAACCAGACTGCGTTCCACCTGTTCCATCATAAGGTCAAGGCTTTTTAACTGCATATCCACATCCATATAACCTAAGGATGTCCCGATCTGTTTCAGCTGTTCCCACTCATTTTCCGAAAAATAACATTTTGGCAATACCTTTTCAATGGTCTGCTTCCATATTTCAGGAAAAGACTGCTTTGACTTTTTTTGAATCTGCAATGCAATTTCTGAAAGAAACTCCTGAAAAACACCTGTCGTCTTTTCGGCTATATGGCTGCATGCCTCCCCAATCGGTGTAATTCCATAACGAATTTCACCTTTCATCAGCGTTAATATCCTTTTAAACTCAACATAAAATAATATTTTCTTTTTTCCAAGTTGTCCAAAGTAAATCCCCGCAACTGTACATAATACAAAAATGCCTATAATTCCAATATACCGCATATTTTTTCTCCTTTTTCATTATAAATACCCTTCATTGTCCCTATAGATTCTAATATAATATAACGCTGGAACATAAAATGACCTGTCTTTTGCTTAACCTCCTCTATGGTTTTACCATGCATCGTTGCCAGAAAAATACATCCGCAATTCATTCCATATTGCAGCATCTCCATATCCTGTTGTCCGCCAATCTCATCTACAGCAACAATCTGTGGAGCCATAGACCGGATCAGCATTAGAATTCCCTCTGTTTTTGGACATGCATCCATAATATCCGTCTGAATTCCCACATCGTTTTGCGGAATTCCCATATAACAGGCACCGATCTCACTTCTCTCATCCACGACACTTATCGTATAACCTCCATTTGACAATTTTCGTATCAAATCTCTGAGCAGTGTTGTCTTTCCACATCCTGGCGGGGATAAAATCAGCGTATGTAATAGTTCCATCCTCTGAAACAGATATGGCAAAATCTGATTTGCACATCCCTTCTTCTCATGTGCAATACGGATATTGATACTGGATAAATATTTAACCCCAATGACTCTGCTTTGATCCAAAATGACTTTTCCTGCAATTCCAACCCGGTGCCCTCCCTGAATCGTGAGAAATCCCTGTTTCATTTCTTCTTGAAAAGCATAAATGGAATATTCCGCTATGTAATTTAATGCTTCCTTTAACATTTTCTCCGACACATAAACTGCATTTTGCGGTGATTTTTTTCGATCTCCCTGCTTTGTAAGAAACCATTTCTGCCCCTGATACATAATTTGAAGCGGCTGATTGATCCTCATGCGAATCTCCTGCATAAATTGAAAATCAATATCGCCATTCACAAACAAGCCATAAATTTCTTTTGGAAGTACTTCCATAATTTCTTCCCGTTTTTCCATGCCTGTCCCTCCTACAGGAAATTTCCTATATAATAAAATATATATGTGGGGTTTTTCGAATTAGAACATTTTTGTGACAGATAGACCTTTGCCAAAGACCAGAGATTGATATATGAAAATAAAAACGATAGTGTCCCGTAAGCCAGATTACTGTTAAACACTAGAGATTTATACATGCCAATAGAAACCTTCTTCGAATGGGACATTGCGCAGGATATTAGAACAACCGGCTGTCCGGCTTCTGTAAGCAGGAGCACATGCAGACATCGTAAGATGGATGCTCCACGTAAATACAGGCACAGAGGAAGCTTGCTTACCTCTGTGCCTGTATCTATGTGGAAAAGATGTGCTCCGTTTACTTATCGGGTTCGCCCCACCGTCCAAGCGTTAGCGCGTTTGGGGCGGACTCTAAAAAACAGACGGACGACGTTCGTTGTTCTTATGTCCTGTCGCACCAGTCCCATGAGAAGAAGGTTTCGACAAATCACAACTCTTTCTCTTTCTGAAACATCCCGTTGTTATACAAGAAATTCAGCAGCGACATTCCAATAATAATGATATAGCCGAATACGCTGTATTTATCCGGAATATCCCCGAATAAAAAGATGCTGTACAAGGCGGAAAAAAGAATCTGCGAATAATCAAAAATCGAAATTTCTTTTGCCGGAGCATATCGATACGCAGCTGTTACACCGAATTGCCCGAATGCAGCAGAAACACCCGCCATCAACAGGCAGAGCAGCTGTCCAAAACTCATCGGTTCATATCCGAATATCAAAAACGGTATGCATACGAGGCACGAAAATCCGGAGAAAAACATAACGATTACCGGTCCCTTTTCTCCTTTCGTACCAAGATAGCGGACAGCCGTATATGCTGCTCCCGCACTGATGCCTCCAATCAATCCAATTGCAGATGGAAAAAATGACGCGGACGCAAAGGATGGCTTAATGATCAATAAACTTCCCAAAAATGCGCAGATGACCGCAGTCGCCTGAAACGGTGCTATTTTCTCTTTTAAAAACAGATAGGAAAAAATAATAACAAAAAATGGGGACAATTTGTTCAACATATTTGCGTCCGACAACACGAGATGATCGACTGCATAAAAATTACAGAAAATTCCAACTGTTCCTAATGTTGACCTTAAAACCAAATATGGAAGATTCTGTTTTTGAAAATGAAACCCTTGTCCACTCTGTTTTAGCATAATCCATGCACAAAAAAATGCAACCAGATTTCGAAAGAAGCTCTTCTCAATCGACGGCAGATCGCCTGCCAATTTTACAAACATACTCATCGTGGCAAATCCCAATGCCGAAATCATAATACAGAGAATTGCCTTATTCTTATCTCTCATGATATACCTCTCTTTCACGCAAAAAGAAGCCGCAAAACAATCCGTTCTGCGGCGTTCATCCCATCGCTTATGCTCTGGATAAATATTCTCCTGTACGAGTATCAATCTTCAGAGTATCGCCTTCATTGACAAATAAAGGAACCATAACCTGTGCTCCGGTTTCTACGATACAAGGCTTTGTAGCACCCTGAGCCGTATTACCTTTTTCACCCGGTTCACATTCCGTAACTAATAATTCTACGTTTAACGGTGGTTCTACTGCAAAAATATCTCCTGCATGGGCAACTGTTTTTACTACTTCGTTTTCCTTTACGAATTTTAAAGAATCACCGATCACATCTTCGCTCAATGCAACCTGATCATAAGTTTCCGTATCCATGAAATAATATAATTCACCGTCATTGTATAAATATGTCATTTCTCTTCTATCGATGTGAGCTTTAGGACATTTTTCGGTCGGTCTGAACGTCTTTTCAACTACACCGCCGTTCTTAATATTTTTTAATTTCGTACGAACGAAAGCTGCACCTTTTCCAGGTTTTACATGCTGGAACTCAATAATCTGATAAATATTATTATCTAATTCGATTGTAATTCCGTTTTTAAAATCTCCTGCGGATACCATTCTTTCTCCTCCTTAAATGTAATCTCAGCATTATTTTATACTATCTTACCATTATTTTCAACTAGCAATTTGCCATTTTATAAATTTCCAAAATGTCATCACGGCTACATTTTTTAAAACTGCCGATCTGTCGTGTTCGATTATATGAACAGCTGTCAGCGAGTTTTTCCAAAACCGCTTCCGTTTGGACGCCGACATCCAGATCTGAGAATTTAACCGGCATATCTAAAGATCGAAAATAATCGACGGTTACTTTGATTCCTTCAAGAGCTGCCTGCTCATCATCTTCTATCGTGATACTCCATACATTTCTTGCATACTGTGCAAAGCGTGCAGGGTCTTCTCTATACACATAATGAGCCCATGCATCCCATACTGTAGTCAGCGTTGCCCCATGTGCCACATCAAACATGGCAGATAATTCATGCCCGAGTTGATGAACTGCAAAATCTTTTTCCGCTCCAAGTCCGGTCAACCCATTGTGAGACAGGCTTCCTGCCCACATGATTTCGCTCATCGCATCATAATTGTCTGGTTCTTTGACCGCAATACGTCCGTTCGCAATTACCGTGCGCAACAGTCCCTCCGCAATCTCATCCGTCAATTGATTCCCCTTTGTCGGTGTAAAATAGCGATCTAATGTATGCATCATAATATCGCAGATTCCACATCCGATCTGATATTTCGGAAGTGTAAAAGTAAGTTCCGGATTCATAATTGCAAATTTCGGCCTGTTCAGATCGGTTGACGTTCCGCATTTTCTTCCCGTATCCGTGTTGGTAAGAACCGCCGAATCACTTGTCTCGCTTCCTGCAGCCGGAATCGTCAAAACGGCTCCGATCGGAAGGCTTTTTTCAATCGAAAGCTCCTTCGACCAAAACTTCCAGATATCCGTTCCCGGATTTGCAGTTCCGTGTGCGATCGCTTTTGCAGTATCAAGAACACTTCCGCCGCCGACACCCAGAACAAAATCCGTTCCAAATGCAATCGACTCTTCAACCGCTTCCCTCGCAAAAGACAATCTCGGATTTGGCTTTACCCCGCCTTTTACACGATATTCTAATCCATTTTCCTCTAAATTGGTCAAGATCAAGTCTAAAAGTCCGCTTCGAACGACACTTCCGCCTCCATATACTACAAATACTTTTGAACCACCAAATTCTTTGATCGCCGCTGCTGTCTGATATTGCGTATCTCTTCCAAAAATCACTTTGGTCGGCGAATATTGAATAAAACTCTGCATCCTCTTCCTCCTGCTTATCTGTTATACAAAATCATTATACCATGATTTTAAGCCGATCAGACAGCTATTTTTAACTTTCCAGCTTTTCAATGATCATTTTTTTATATGCCAAAAACTCATTTGTCAGATTAAAATCTTTTCTTCGCGGTTTCGGCTCTTTAATTACGATTTCATCCGTAATCTTACCCGGCTTTCCTGTTAAAAGATAAATTCGGTCAGATAACAAAATTGCTTCATCGATATCATGAGTAATAAAAATAGTGGATAATTTGATCTCTTCCATTACTGCAAGGTACCACCGATGAATTGCTGATTTTGTAATCGTATCTAAAGCACTGAACGGCTCATCAAGCAGAGCAATTTCATTTGAGAACATATACGTACGAAGCAAGGCAGCGCGCTGTCTCATGCCGCCGGACAGCTGGCTTGGATATTTCTTTTCCGTGCCTTCCAGACCGAATTCCTGAAAATAAGGCCGTACCTTTTTCAAAGCTTCCTTTTTCTTCTGCCCCTTTACGATCAATGGCAGACTGACATTCTCTTCAATGGTACGATATGGAAGGAGCAGGTCCTTTTGCATCATATAGCTGATGTGTCCGGCTTTTCCCGTAATATCCTCGCCATTTAAGATCACCTGACCATATTCCGGCTGTAAAAGTCCGGATATAACATTGAACAAAGTTGTCTTTCCGGAACCGCTTACCCCCAAAAGACTGATAATCTCATTATCGTGAAGGACAATGGATATATCTTTTATGACTGCTCTTCCATCAAATTCTTTTGTAATATCTTTCGTTACTAACTCTGCCATAACTACTTTTCTTCTAAATAATCGTTGGTAAAACCAACATTTTTTTCTAATGTTCCATCTACAAGGCCTTTTTCATTGAGCCAGCTGTAGAATTTATTCCAACGCTTTGCATCAATATATCCCCATTGGTCGGCATCTGCAATATACTGGTCAGCCATATAGTTCTGACTTAATTTTACCAAATCCTCATCCAGTTCCGGAGCTGCCTTCAATAAAATATCAGCCGCCTCATCTGGATGTTCTGCTGCAAATTCATATCCTTTCGCTGTTGCTGCAAGAAATGCTTTTGCCTGATCCGAATGCTCTTTCAGGAAATCGTCATTTCCGATTATGACAGGTGTATAATAATCAAATGTGTCATCAATATCACGGAATGCAAAATAGTTATAATCAAATTTCTTGATTTCTGCTGATTTTACAGCCCAGCCTTCGTATACCCAGATTGCATCAACGGTATCTGCTTTTAAAGCACTTACTTCATCCGTAATATTTTCCGGAAGCATCTTTACTTTGTCCGGATCGCCTCCATCTTTTTCCACAACATCCTTAATCACTGCCATCTCAATATCATTATTCCATGTAGCATAGTTCTTTCCAGATAAATCTTTGGCGCTGGTTATCTTGTCCTCTTTTGCAGAAATAATACCGGAAGTATTGTGCTGCAAGACAGCCGCAACTGTTGTAAACGGCATCGGATGGTCACTCACCCAGTTTGACGACTGTGTATCCTGAAAACTGATACCAAATTGTGCTTTCCCGGATCCTACCAATGATTCTGCCCCATCATCAGATGGCTGGACAACCTTAACATCGAGTCCTGCATCTTTATAATATCCATTTTCAATTGCGGTATAAATACCCGTATGATTTGTATTTGGAGTCCAATCCAAAACAAACGTAATCTCCGTTAAATCATCTGATTCTCCTTTTTTCTGATCTGACGAGCCACCGCAGGCAGTCAGATTGAAAGCGAAAATCATCGTTAATAATAAAGCAATTATTTTTTTCTTCATTTTATATTCTCCCATGGCATACATATCTTCTGCAATATATCTACAAACCACATCAAAATTAAGCTCAATGCAGAAATTGCAATGATAACTGCAAACATCCTGTCAAACGCATACGCGCTTTTTACTCTTGTCATATAAACACCGAGTCCATAAAAACCTCCCAGCCACTCTGATATCACTGCACCAACAATCGAGTAGGATACAGAAATGCGCAGGCTTGAAAAGAATTGTCCCATAGCACTTGGCAACTTAATATGGCGGAAAATCTGAATCCTCGTTGCTCCCATTGACTTCATCAAACGGATCGTATCGGGATCCGCCGATCGAAATCCATCCAAAAGTCCGATTGAAATCGGAAAAAACGTAACAATTATAATCAAAACGACCTTCGGTGCCATCTCATAACCCAGCCATAAAATTAATAACGGAGCAATCGCAACCGTCGGAATCGTCTGTGTGATAATAATAATCGGATACAAAGCTTTATAAATGAAATCAAAATGATCCATAAATACAGCGCAAAGAAATCCGATCACGATTCCACCTGCTAATCCCCAAAATGCTTCAACTACCGTATACCTCGCATGCATCGCCAGCAATGAAAAATCAGCAATCAATGCTTTTACGACTGCAACAGGTGATGGAAGCATATATCCCGGCACAATACCGGAAACTGCAATTCCCTGCCATAGCACCAGAATCAAACATATGGTCAAGATTGATGGAATCTGCCCTCTAATATTTAATTTCTTACTTTTCAACTGTAAACTCTCCTTAAGTTCGTTTACTTTTCATCGATATGATGTTTTGTGACCTTTTTATCAATTGTAAGGATATCCCCATCCGGCTTATAACTTACCTTAATATAAGCCGCAACCGAAGGTGCTCCCGCTTTAATGGCGATATGCTGGCATTCTTTTACGATATCCATTAATTCATCGTAATCCCCTTCAATCGTCGTCTCAAAAGGTCCGACATAATAATGGTATCCCGTACTCTTAATATAATCGATCACTTCGTCTACAATACGCACTAATTCCTCATCATTTTGTGCCTCTGGTAATGTTTGGATTGCAACACTTGCGTTCATCTTTTTCTCCTTTCTTTTCTTCCTCTTCTTCCTCTGTATTATGCCTTCGCATCGACCGAGTAAAACACGCTTTGCGAGTTTCACCGATTCAAACTATTCAATGAAAAACCCCTGTCAAAAATGACAGGGGCATAATCTCCATGTTCCTACGCTGGCATTATCCAGATCAGGTTTTGGGTCTAAGGTTCCCCTTACTCTCAGCCGATACGATCAGCTCCCCATTCATTTATTATAATACGTTCTTAGCCTACTCTTTTTCTAAAAATTTGTCAAGCAAAACAGCCGGCATATATCCCTTCCATAACATTATTTTATAATATCGGCAAAAACTCCTTCTACTGCTCTTTGATAATCCTCTGGAGCTAACTTTAGCTGAATCCCAAGTTTCCCTCCGCTGACGATCATCTGATCTAACATACGTGCACTTTTATGAACAACAACCGGATACATCTTCTTCATGCCAAGCGCGGTAGTCCCTCCCCGGATATAGCCGGTAACTTTATTGATTTCCTTTACATGAATCATTTCCACCGATTTCTCACCAACTGCTTTTGCACATTTTTTCAAATCCAGTTCTTCTGCTACCGGAAGAACATATACATAATACTGACCACTTTTGCCCTTCGTCGCCAATGTCTTGAAGCATTGATCCGGATCTTGTCCCAATGTTTCTGCGATACTAACGCCGTCTTTAAACTCATCACATTCATAATAAATAACTTCGTATTGTATTTTATTTTTTTCCAAAATGCGCATCGCATTCGTCTTTCCTTCTTTTTTTGACATATGATCATACCTCTTTTCCAATTATCATTATAACAAAAGAAAAGAAAAAAGGCATTCTCTTTCAAGAAAATGCCTCAGTTCTTCCTATTCCTGATCACCAAAGTGCGTTAAACGATATACGATTTCTTCCGCAATTTCATGAACAGGACGATCATTTGTATCCACCATAATATCAGCAGCAGCTTCGTATTTTGGTCTCCGTGCTTCCATAAGTTCTGTGATACCCGGAATATTCTTTCTTCCACGAAGCAACGGTCTCGAATCATCGTCTTTTGTACGTTCTAAAATTGTCTCCGGAGAAGCAGTTAATAAAATGACCTTTCCATTCTTCTTCATCTCTTTTACATTTACTTCTCGCATAGGAACACCACCACCACAGGAAATTACTTTGTTCTCATAATCTTTCATTCCAATAATCAGGTTCGTCTCCAGATTCCTCCAGTATTCTTCCCCATATTTCTCAAAAATCTGATTAACGCTCATACCCTCTTTCTTTGTCAGATAACCATCCATCTCGATCACTTCCATGGCAAGGATTTTGCTCAGATAGCTGGATACTGTACTCTTACCACAGCCCATGAATCCAATAATATAAATGTTATCGCGGAATAACGACTTCGCCTGAATTTTTTTGCTGTTTTCCACAATATATTTGTATATATCAAGAATCTCCTGCTGGTATTTGCCTTCATTCACTTTATTCTTTACAAGTTTGCGAACCTGGCGTTCACGTTCCGGCTGTAAGATCTGAACGCCCCGTTTTTTCTTATACTCTATAATTCCTTCAATAATATGTAATCTCTGTTCCAAAAGACTTACAATCTGTTCATCACATAAATCTAACTGCTTTCTATATACTTCTAATATAATCA
>JAUNOI010000020.1 GCA_030531165.1 Lachnospiraceae bacterium | reverse complement strand
ATTTTACACATTTAACTGTTATGATAATGAAAACGAAAGAAATACCATATAATATGGATGGTGAAGAAAGGGGAATTCAATTATGAGCGATTTTTATGATAACGATTTTATCAATCCGGAAGAATCATCGAATAAAAATGTAAATGAAACAATAAACGAAACGGTTCATGAGACATCAAATGAAGAAAGTTATTTTGATGCGGGTGAAATCGATACAACATATCATTACAGTTATCGAAATTCACAGGATGATCAGACAGAGGATCAGACATCTGATCATGATGCTGTTTATGAAAAGTATCAGAAAAGAAAAAAGAAAAAGGAAAAAAGAATGAATTTTTCAAAAAAATTAGCAAAAGTTGCTGCATATGGTCTGGTTTTTGGACTGGTTGCAGGAGCAGCATTTACAGGAGTTAATTATGGGCTGGGAAAAATGGGACTAAATTCAAAAAGCTCTACTCAGCTGGCAGCAACGCAGACGGTATCGACCAATTCATCAGGCGGTACACAGACAGATGTTTCTGCTGTTGCCAAAAGTGTTCTTCCTGCCGTTGTTTCTATTACGGGAACATTTCAGATGACGAACTATGGATATTTTGGGCAGCAGTCTTCCAGTGAGTCGGAAGGAAGCGGTTCCGGAATTATTGTTGGAAAAGATAAAAAATACATCTATATTGCAACGAATAATCATGTAGTGGAAGATGCAACATCTCTTGCAGTTGGATTTTGTGATGATTCAACGGTAGAAGCCGAGATAAAGGGGACCGATTCCGATTCTGATCTGGCTGTTGTAACGGTCGATCTAAATAAAGTAGATTCAAAAACTTTAAAAGAGATTCAAATTATTACGGAAGGTGATTCCGATGATCTTGTAGTCGGAGAACAGGCAATTGCGATCGGAAATGCATTGGGATATGGACAGTCGGTAACGGCAGGATATATCAGTGCAGTAAACCGCGAAGTAGAGTTGACAGATAAAACGATGACATTGATCCAGACAGATGCGGCAATCAATCCGGGTAATAGCGGAGGCGCATTGTTAAACAGCAAAGGAGAATTGATCGGAATTAATACGGTTAAATATGCTTCTGAAGAAGTGGAAGGCATGGGATATGCAATTCCGATTAATACGGCGAAAACGATTATTGACGATTTGATCAACGAAAAAACGATCGCGGAATCAGAACAGGCATATCTAGGAATTAGCGGAAGAGATATATCCGGTGATATGGCTCAGGCGTATGGCATGCCAAGCGGTATTTATGTCAGCGAAGTAATGCAGAGTTCACCGGCCCAGAGTGCAGGTATTCAGGCTGGAGATATTATCGTGGAATTTGATGGAAGTTCTGTTACGACGATGGAGAGCCTGCAAAATAAAATTTCAAAAAAGACAGCCGGTACAAAGGTTAAGATAAAAGTAAAAAGGCAGAGTCGGATGGGCGACTATAGTGAGAAAACGTTAACGATTACATTGGGAAAAAAATCCCAGATGCAGTCACAATCTTGGGACAGTCAGAACTAAAATAGAATAATATCTGTATTTTTGTACATCCTAACTGAAAGAAACATTTGGAAGGGATTATTATGTCAAAAAAACAGATTTTAGGAATCCTGATCGTATGTCTTGCAACAGTATTTTTTGGATTTTGGTGGTTTAGCCGCATTACCGGCACATATCTGGCAGGGCAGCAGGATGCCATCATAAATGAATGGATTGCCAGTAATGCATCGACAGGCGGCAAATATGCATATTTAACGTTTGATGATGGTCCATCTGACAATACGGATGCAATATTAGATGTCTTAAAAGAGAAAAAAGTGAAAGCTACCTTTTTTGTTGTTGGAAAAGAAGGGAAAGAAGCGAAAAGGCGTTATATGCGTATTTTAAATGATGGGCATACTTTAGGAATGCATTCATATAGTCATGACTATAAACAAATCTATCGTTCCGTTGATGATTTTGCAAAGGATATAAAAAAATTAGATCATTATCTATATAAAATTACCGGGAAACATCCTACAGCATTTCGTTTCCCGGGAGGCAGCAGCAATTCAATTGTAAGTGACATTAAACCTTATATTGAATGGGTGGAAGGACAGGGATATGAATATTATGATTGGAATGCGGTGAGCGGTGACGCGCTGAAATTTCAGATGCCGGCAGATACTTTAAATCAGAATATTTTAAAAGATGTTCATGGGCAGAGTCCGGTCATCATCTTAATGCATGATCTGTCAGAAACGGTTCATACAACGGAGGGGCTGTCTGACCTGATCGATGAGCTTCGAGATCGGGGATATGAACTTCGGGCAATTTCAGAAACGACAGAAGCAATTCATCATGTATCGATAAAAGAACAAAATTCATATTGACAAAGCAGTGAAAACTTTGTAAACTAAAGTTAATCAAAACAAAGGTGTTCTGAATAGGTTTCAGAGCACCTTTTTCTTATATAAAAGGATTCCTATATAAGAAAATTGTTTTATGAGAATGCCTTCAATTTTTCAATTTCATATATTTGAGAGCAGATCATCCTCGGATGGTCTGTTTTCATGAATTTAATGATTGACTTTGTAAATTGATTCTTTTATAATTGAGAAAAATGCTCATGAGGGAGTAGTTTGCGTATCGGAATACCGGAATACGTGATTTGTCAACATTCTGGCAGTAGATCGAGGGTACTGTCTGGCAAATCTTAATGAATGAGACTCATGTACAGCGGCAAGTCCAGCTGTACATGGGTCTTTTTAAGTTTTTTATAAGGAAATTCATTTGGTTACCCCGGCATTAAGAACATGCAGTATAAAATACTCCGTTCATTGTAAAAACTAAGAAATGTAATGGACAAAAGAGGAAGGGAAAATTATGGCATTATTTTTAAAAATACTTTTTACTGAATTTATTGCCGAGATGGGAGACAAGACTCAGTTAATGCTTGTTGCTCTTACATCAAAATTTAAGATTAGGGATATTGTGATGGGAACTGCGGCTGCTATTTTAGTTTTAAATGGAATTGCAGTTTTGGCAGGTGGTCTGGTGAGTGAGGTGATTCCAACCTGGGTGATTCGTATGATCGCAGCATTTGCCTTTTTGTTTTTTGCATTCACTTCTTTAAAAGAGGAGGAGGATGAAGAGGGAGATGCGTCGGAAAAGGGAACATTTAAATTTGCACCTTTGACCATTTTTTGCACTTTTTTTGTAGCAGAACTTGGAGATAAAACTCAGTTGACAGCGATTACATTTGGGGCAAATGAAGGCTTGGGATCAGCTGTTATCGTCTGGCTTGCCTGTTCAATCGGACTATTTGCAGCCGATATTATTGGTATGCTGATTGGCTATTTGTTAAAGAGTAAAATGGCGGATGGAATCTTCTTGAGTGCATTAGCATTTGTTATTTTTTCCATTTTTGGAATTGCAACGTTGAGGCAGGGATTGTATTTGATGTTGGGTGAACAGTCGATAGCAATATTGCCGATCACTGTTTTAACAGCGGCTGTTTTTATTTTGTTGTGTGTTGTGGAAATGATGAGAAAGAAAAAGAAAGGAAAGATGTGAAATGATCTGGAGTTTTATATTATTAGTAATAGGATTTGTTTTGTTAATCAAAGGAGCAGATGTCTTTGTGGATGCCAGTTCAAAGATTGCAATGAAATTCAATGTTCCGCAGATCGTCATCGGCCTTACGATCGTGGCATTTGGAACGAGTGCTCCGGAGGCGGCAGTCAGTCTTACAGCAGCATTTTCCGGAAGTGTCGGAATTACCGTAGGCAATATTGTCGGCAGTAATATTATGAACGTTTTGCTGATTCTTGGAATTTCATCTTTATTTTCTGTTCTGAAAATTCAGAAGACGACCGTCAAATATGAGATGCCTCTCATTATTTTTGTTTCTATTATGATGGCAGTTTTAGGAATGACGGGAAATATGCTGAGCCGTTTTGATGGTGTTATCTTATGGGTGATCTTTATTGGATTTTTTGTTTATTTGATTCGCCTTTCAAAGACAAAAGATAATGAGGAGGAAGAAGAATTAACGGAAAAAGATACGATGCCAAGACTGCTTCTTTTTGTAGCAATCGATATCGCCGGAATTATAATAGGAAGTAATTTGACTGTAAACGGAGCCACGGAGATTGCCAGGATTATAGGAATCAGTGATCGGATTATCGGTCTTACGATCGTAGCATTTGGAACGTCCCTTCCGGAACTTGTTACTTCGGTCATTGCGTCTCGGAGGGGAAAGGCGGATATTGCCGTTGGGAATATTATCGGAAGCAACCTGTTTAATATATTGTTTGTCATTGGAACAGTATCGCTTATTCATCCTATCCCATTTGCAGCCGATTTTTATCTTGATTCTGTTGTATGTATTCTGACAGTCGTATTGTTATTCTTATTGACTGCAAGAAGATGTGAATTGAATAAAAAGGGAGGCACGATTATGTTACTCTGTTATGCAGTATATTTTGTGCATCTGGTCATGGCATAATAGGAGATAGAGGAAAATGAATGCGATCGAGTATTTGGATAATATCAAAAAATATGGAAGTATACCGGGGCTTGACAGTATAAGCAGACTTTTAGAAAAACTTGGAAACCCACAGGAAAAGCTCAGGATCATTCACATTGCGGGAACAAATGGAAAAGGAAGTATTCTTGCAATGCTGGAAAGTGTATTAAGAAGAAGTGGATATTGTACGGGGAGATACCATTCACCGGTTCTATTTGACGTGAGAGAGGCTTTTCAGGTGAATGAACAGTGGATTTCTTCACAGAAATTGCAGCTTCATGTGGATAAGGTCAAAAAGGTAGCGGATGATATTGTTCGCCAGGGATTCCCGCACCCGACCAGTTTTGAGGTAGAAACTGCAATTGCATTTTCTTATTTTTTGGAAGAACAGGTGGATGTTGTGTTGTTAGAAACCGGTATGGGCGGACGTCTGGATGCGACAAATATTATTAAGAAACCGCTGGTTGAGGTTCTGGCATCAATCAGTATGGATCATATGCAGTTTCTTGGGAATACAATAGAAGAAATTACAAATGAAAAAGCAGGAATCATAAAAGAAAATACAGATGTAGTCTTGTATCCGTCCAGAGAAGAAATTTATCGGATCGTTAGGGGGATTTCAGATGAACGGCATGCACATTTGACTATGGCAGATCGTTCGGCGGTCAGAATTTTGTCTCAGGATCTTCTGAATCAAAGTTTTTCTTATCGGAGTCGATCCGGACATTATTATGAAAAGATTACGATTCCGCTTTTAGGAGATCATCAAATTTATAATGCCATCACCGCAATCGAAGTATTGGAAAAACTGAAAAAGTACTTTTGTATGGGCATTTTTGAGATGGAAGAAGGGCTGAGGAATGCCCGTTGGCCGGGACGGTTGGAGATGATTGCAAGAAGACCGTACATCATCAGGGATGGAGCCCACAATGAAGATGCTGCAAGACAACTGGCCGGGTTTTTGGAAAAGAATTTTACAAATAAAAAGATTTTCTATATAATAGGAGTGTTACAAGATAAAGAATATGAGAAGATATTGGAAATCATGTCTCCATTTTCAAATGATGTATACACTGTTGCTTCTACGAGTCCAAGAGCTCTTCCGGCAGATGTATTGGCCGAATGTGCGAAGAAGCGGTATCAAAATGTTACAGCTGCAGATAGTGTTAAGCAGGCAGTTGTAAAAGCAAAGGAGAAAGCCGGAAAAGAAGACCTGATATTGATTTTCGGTTCTTTATCATTTATGAAAGAAATCGAGGAAATGCGTGAAGATGGAACGTTATCAGCAGATCGCAATGCATAGTAAATTTCAATATTATATGGAGAAGATCGAAGAGGAAGAAACAGAACGTATCTTCTGCCATCATAACTGGGATCATCTCCTGGCGGTTGCGCGAATTGCCTATATTATGGTTTTGGAATCACATTTGGATATATCGAAAGATCTCGTATATGCGACCGCATTTTTACATGATATCGGAAAAGCGGAACAATATACAAGAGGAATTCCGCATGAAGTAGAAAGTGCAATACTCGCAGAAGGAATTCTAAAAGACTGCGATTATCATGCAGAGGAAATTAAGACGATTATAGGTGCAATTTTAAACCATCGTGTATATAGAAGTTCGAATACAGAATTTGAAAAGATAATCTATTGGGCAGATAAGTTATCAAGACCGTGTAAAGGATGCTTAGCTGCGGATCAGTGTAACTGGCCCGATGAGAAAAAGAATTTAGAGGTGATCATATGATAATTGGAACAAAGAATTTTCAGACGGAAAATCAGGGTTATATTATGGGGATTTTAAATGTAACTCCGGATTCATTTTCTGATGGGGGAAATTACGATCAATTAGATGCAGCATTATTTCAGACAGAAAAGATGATAAAACAAGGCGCTGCAATCATAGATATCGGCGGCGAGTCAACCAGACCGAATTATACGAGAATCTCGGATGCAGAGGAAATCGAAAGGGTTGTTCCTGTTATTGAGGCGGTGAAAAGCCGATTTGATACGGTTATTTCTCTGGATACCTACAAATCATCAGTTGCCAAAGCGGGGATAGAAGCAGGAACTGATCTGATCAATGATATATGGGGACTCAAATGGGATGGAACGATGGCAGAAGTAATTGCAGATGCCGGAGTTGCGGCATGTCTGATGCATAATCGAAAGCAGCCGGAGTATGCGGATTATCTACAGGATGTCCTCTTGGATCTGAAAGAGACGATGGGTATGGCACAAGAGGCAGGAATAAAAAAAGAAAGAATAATGTTGGATCCTGGAATTGGCTTTGCGAAAACATTAGAACAAAATCGTCTGTTGATGAAGCATTTAGATTCTTTGAATCAGTTTGGTGTGCCCGTTTTACTCGGAACTTCAAGAAAATCAATGATAGGGTTGACGCTTGAACTTCCCGTAGATGAACGGGAAGAAGGAACGATCGCGACAACCGTTATGGGATATATGGCAGGATGTCGGTTTTTCCGTGTACACAATGTAGAAGCAAATTACAGGGCTTTGAAGATGACAGAAGCCATCTGTAATCAGCGATAGAGGAGAGAGTATGGCAGATTATATTCGCATTCGTGATTTGGAAGTCTATGCCAATCATGGAGTGTTTAAGGAAGAAAATACACTTGGACAGAAGTTTTTATTTTCATTTGAGATGGAAGTTGATATGAAAAGAGCCGGGGTCAGTGATAATCTGGATGACTCGGTCAATTATGGAGAAGTATGCAGAAAGGTTCATGATTTTGCAAAGGCGAATACTTACCGTTTATTGGAAGCACTAGCGGAATCGGTGTCGCGGATGCTGCTCATGGAATTTCCGCAGATCATATCATTAAAAACGGAGATAAAGAAGCCATGGGCACCCGTTGGATTGCCACTTGATACCGTATCTGTCGAGATTATGAGAAGTCGTCACCAGGTGTATCTGAGCATTGGTTCGAATATGGGGAATAAGGAAGCATATTTGAAAAATGCAATTCAGGAGCTTGATGAGCATCCGATGATCCATGTTAGACAAGTTTCTGATTTTCTTGTGACAGAGCCTTATGGAGGCGTGGAGCAGGATGATTTTTTAAATGGATGCGTCGAACTCGAGACCGTACTTTATCCGGAAGAATTGCTGGATGCATTGCATGAGATAGAACAGCATGCCGGAAGGACAAGGGAGATTCACTGGGGACCGAGAACTTTAGACTTGGATATTCTGTTTTATGATGATCTGATTATGGATACAGAGAATCTGACCATACCCCACAGGGAGATACCTCTCAGGGACTTTGTGTTAAGTCCATTATCTGAAATTGCACCGGATTTATATCATCCGGTTTTGAATAAAACAATACTACAATTAAAAGATGAATGCAAAGGAAAGAGTGGAATATGAGAGAATTAAAAGAAATTCGTGCTGATATTGATAAAATTGATGAACAGATCATTCACTTATTTGAACGTCGTATGGATTGCGCCGGAGAGGTTGCGCAGTATAAGATCGGAACAGATAAGCCGGTTTTGGACCGCAGCCGTGAAAGGGCCAAAATCGCCCGCTCATTGGCGATTGTAGAGAATCATCAGTATGATAAAGCAGTTGAAGAATTATTTATGCAGATGATGTCTTTAAGCAGACGCTATCAGTATAGTATTATTCGAAAAGTCGATGATTATATTAAAAATCATTATATGGTTGTCGATGAACTTCCGATCGATGAGAATACCGTTGTTGTGTATCAGGGAATACCGGGTGCTTATCAGGAAGAGGCGATGGTAAAATTCTTCGGCGAGGATATGAAAAACTATTCCGTAAAGGAGTTTGAAGATGTCTTAATTGCTTTGGATGAGGGAAGAGCTGACTATGGCATTCTTCCTATTGAGAATACATCTGCGGGAACCGTCAGTGGTATCTATGATCTTCTGCTTGCACATGATGTATTTGTTGTAGGCGAAGAGCAGGTTGCCTGTAAACATATGCTTGCGGGTCTTCCAGATACGGATCTTCAGGAAGTTACAACTGTTTACTCTCATCCACAGGCGTTGATGCAGTGTGATGAATTCATCAACTGTTATTCATGGGGAAAAGCCAACTCCTTAAATACAGCAATGGCTGCTAAAAAAGTTGCAGAAGATGGAATCAAACGCCATATGTGCATTTGCAGTGAGCGTGCGGCAAAGCTCTATGGACTTCAGATTTATGCGAGAGAAATCAACCGCGAGACCAATAACTGTACCAGATTTGTTATTTTTTCAAAGAAAAAAATATTCAGACGGGACGCAAAAAAATTAAGTGTAAGTTTTTCGCTTCCGCATGAAATCGGAAGCCTTCACGGGATTTTGGGGCATTTTATGTTCAATGGCGTGAATATGACGAACCTCGAATCAAGACCGCTGCCAAATAGACAGTGGGAATACGGATTTTATATCGATGTATTAGGAAATCTTATGGACCCTGAAGTGGAGAATGCATTAAAGGGTATTCGTGAAGAAGTAAATGACTTCAAAGTATTAGGAAATTTCTAGAAAAGAGGAAACGATGGAAGCGTATGAATTAATTATATATCGGGGGATGTTGAAAGACCGGATTTTTTCAACGTTGGCCCGGGTGATCGATCATTATGATGAGATGGACAGGGAAGAAGCGGGAAAACAGATCTTTTCCGGTATTTCCGGATTGATCGAAACAGCTCAAAGCCGCGGTTTTCAAGGAAATTTGTGGCATATCTATATTACATTTTTACTTACAAATGATGAGAATTCCTACAGCCGTTTCTGTGAGAAGAAAGGCGAGATGGAAGGAAGTATGGCTTCTTTGTTAGAACATGATATGGAGATCATACAATATTATATGCAATTTGACTGGTCCGTCATTGAAGAATATGTAGGAATCTCATTTGTTCCATTATTCGAACAATTCGTTCCGGCACAGGGACGGGGAATCACGTTTAACAGCGTTCTCCGTGATCGTATTGACCGGTTAGCTGTTAAACTTTCGAAAGAGGAACCTGATGTTATGTGCCGGGAAATCAGCCGGTTCTATGGAGAATATGGAGTGGGGAAATTCGGCCTTCACAAGGCGTTTCGCATTCAGCATGAAGGAAATGGAGCGAAGATTATCCCGATTGTAAATAGTTCCAGTGTTGTTCTGGATGATATCGTCGGTTATGATATACAAAAACAGAAGCTGATCGAGAATACAGAAGCATTTGTAGAAGGCAGAAAAGCAAATAATGTACTGTTGTTTGGAGAAAGTGGAACCGGAAAATCTACGAGCATTAAAGCGATTTTGAATCAATATTATAAAGACGGACTTCGCATGATCGAGATTTATAAGCATCAGTTTCAGGATTTGAACAGCGTAATCGCCCAGATTAAAGATCGTAACTACAAATTTATTATTTATATGGATGATCTTTCTTTTGAAGAATCTGAATTGGAATACAAATATTTAAAAGCAGTGATTGAAGGAGGTCTTGAGATCAAGCCGGATAACGTGCTGATCTATGCGACATCAAACCGTCGTCATCTTGTGAAAGAAACATGGGAAGATCAGAGAAGAATAGGGGAAGATATCCATCATAATGATTCCAAACAGGAAAAATTATCATTGTTTGCACGATTTGGACTTGCTATCTACTACGGTTCACCAGCGAAAAAAGAATTTTTAAATATTGTTCATACCCTTGCAGAGAGGGAAGGAATCGATATGCCGGAGGAAGAACTGGAACAACAGGCAATCAGATGGGAATTAACCCATGGCGGTTTTTCCGGTCGGGCAGCAGAGCAGGTAATTACGCATTTAAAAGGAACGATGCTTGACACTAATAGTAAAAAGCTATAAAATATACCGTGTATGTGTTGCATTATTTTATTATGATAAAGTGATGCAGAATGAGAAAGACAGCACGTATTTATATATATTAGGAGGATTAACTCATGGTAAAAGCGATAGTAGGAGCGAACTGGGGCGACGAGGGAAAAGGCAAGATCACAGATATGCTGGCACAGGATTCTGATATTGTGGTAAGATTCCAGGGTGGAGCAAATGCCGGCCATACGATCATCAATGATTACGGCAAATTTGCATTACATACCCTGCCATCCGGTGTGTTTAACGATAATACAGTAAGCATCATTGGTAACGGAGTTGCACTGAATATTCCTGTATTATTCGATGAGATTAAGAGCATCGAAGACAGAGGAGTTCCTGCACCGAAGATTTTAGTATCGGATCGTGCACAGATTGTAATGCCTTATCACGTTTTATTTGATCAGTATGAAGAAGAACGTTTAGGCGGAAAATCGTTTGGCTCCACGAAGTCAGGAATCGCACCATTTTATTCTGATAAATATGCGAAGATCGGTTTTCAGGTAAGTGAATTATTTGATGAGGAATATTTAAAAGAAAAGATTTCAAATGTATGTGAGCAGAAGAATGTACTGCTTGAACACTTATATCATAAACCTGCAATTGATGAAGAAGCATTATTCCAGACTTTGATGGAATATAAAAGAATGATTGAACCATATGCATGTGATGTATCTACTTATCTTTCGGATGCGATAAAAGAAGGAAAAGATATCTTATTAGAAGGTCAGCTTGGTACATTAAAGGATCCGGATCATGGTATTTATCCTATGGTTACTTCATCTTCGACACTTGCGGCGTATGGAGCGATTGGTGCAGGTATTCCTCCATATGAGATTAAAAAGGTAATTACCGTTGTAAAAGCTTATTCAAGTGCAGTAGGAGCTGGTGTATTTGTAAGCGAGATCTTTGGAGAAGAAGCAGATGAATTAAGAAGACGCGGTGGTGACGGCGGAGAGTTCGGAGCGACGACGGGACGTCCAAGACGTATGGGATGGTTTGACATTCCGGCTTCCAAATATGGATGCAGGCTGCAGGGAACAACGGATGTTGCGTTCACCGTATTAGATGTGTTGGGATATCTGGACGAGATTCCGGTATGTGTCGGATATGAAATCGACGGAAAAGTTACGACAGATTTTCCTCCGACAAGACAGCTGGAAAAAGCAAAACCGGTATTAGAAGTATTACCAGGATGGAAATCAGATATCCGCGGTATTACAAAATACGAAGATTTACCGGAAAACTGTAGAAATTATATCGAATTTGTAGAAGAAAGATTAGGATATCCAATTACATTGATTTCGAATGGTCCAGGAAGACACGAGATCATCTATCGTGGATTCGAAAAATAATCTAATTTGAAATATTTGCAGCAGGTATCAAAAGATACCTGCTGTTTTGTAACAGTTCATCATTTCAGCAGACAGATACATAAGAAAGGTGGTTTTATGAAGAGTGAAATTATAAGCTGGATAAAGTGTATTGTACTAGCTGTTATACTTGCAGTTTTTGTCAGCGAGTTTTTAATTGTTAATTCCAGAATTCCGAGCGGATCTATGGAGAATACGATTATGACAGGTGATAAGCTGATTGCGCTTAGAACTTCTTACTGGTTCAGTGATCCGAAACGAGGGGATATCATCGTATTTGAATATCCGGATGATCCGAGCGAATTATTTATTAAGCGTGTGATCGGGGAACCTGGAGATAAGGTGGAAGTTGTTGATGGAAAGGTATATATCAATGACAGTAAGACTCCGTTAGAAGAGGATTATATCAAAGAGCCGATGAAGGGAGACTTTGGTCCATATACGGTACCGGAAGATTGTTATTTTACGATGGGAGATAATCGGAATGATTCCCTCGATTCCCGTTTCTGGAATGACAAATATGTAAAGAAGGATGCCATTTTAGGAAAGGCAAAACTTCAATATTATCCAAAGATTAAATTGATTGATTAGGTGGTGTTTATAATGAAATTTAGGAAATATTTGATGATTTTATGCGTTGCTGTGACCGCTTCAGTTGTATTAACCGGATGTGGAGGACAGAAAGACCAGAATGAGGGAGGAACGCAGGCAGAAGCAGATAGTAATACAGAAAAAGAAGAAGTAAAAGAGGAAGTAACAGAATTTAAGAAAGATCAGCAAACACTTTCTTTTTCTGATATAGAAAACGGTATTAATTTTAAAGCTGCAGGAACTTCGGTCGTATTTGAATTTGAAGATATAGATTCTTTTGATAATTCCCTGAAGATGGAATTCTCTTTGACAGATGCTGCATATGAGAAAGATCCGGTTGTTATGAGTATTTCGGACAAAAAGGCCAAATATCAATTTGATAATCTGGAAAAAGGTAAGGAGTATTATTTAGAAGTATATCCTACAGAATCGGCGAATTCAGATAGTGAATATGAGAAAATTCAGGAAAAAAATGCTGATTGCCAATTGAAGTTAATACAGTAGGAGAGAAACGATGAGTATTGATTATGAAAACAGTCTGCACGGAAAAAGGGCAATGGCATATTTTTTGGAAGGCTATAATTGTGCACAGGCAGTGTTTTTAAGCTATGCGGAAGAACTCGGAATAGAAAAGTCGACTGCGTTGAAACTAAGTTCTTCTTTTGGCGCAGGAATGGGCCGTATGAGAGAGGTCTGCGGAGCGGTTTCAGGAATGTTTATGGCGGCGGGACTTCTATATGGCTACGATTCGCCTAAGGATTCGAAAAGCAAGTCAGAACATTATAAACGGATTCAGGAGCTTGCCGGAACGTTTAAAGAGGAAAATGGCTCTATTATATGCAAAGAGCTTCTAGGACTGACCGGAGATACATTCAGCCATGTTCCGGAAAAAAGAACGGCAGAGTATTATAAAAAACGCCCATGTGTCCATACGGTTGGAATGGCTGCGGCAATCCTGGAAGAATATATAGAGCAAAATCCGATATAAATCTAGAGAAAACTTCTTCGCAATGTTTCATTCGAAGAAGTTTTCGATTGTCAGATCTCAATTTAATTGTCTGAGAGTATCTCCTTTAACGCTTCCGCAAGTTCCACATTCTTTTGGTGGTTCATAAAACAGAAGCGGATATAATGGTCATCAAGCCCTGGAAAATCAGAGCAGTCCCGGATCATTAATCCTTTTTTGATGCAGTGTACGAACACGTCATAAGAAGAAATCTCTTCTTTTAAGATTTTTACTAAAATAAAATTTCCATATGAATCGAAATATTTTACAAACTTGATTTCGTTCAACTGTTCTTTGAAATATTCCCGTTCTTTCTGTATATACGCCTTAGTTTCGTGGATGTAGTCGTGGTCAGAGAACATGATCTCACCTGCAACTCCGGCAAGCGAATTGATCGTCCATGGATTCTTGATGACATTCATGCGTTCGTAAAGTTCGGGATTATTACAAATAGAGTATCCGAGACGCAGTCCGGGAGATGCAAAAAATTTGGAAATCCCTCGTAAAATAACCATATTCGAATACTTTTTTGTCAGTGGGACTGAAGTAATCGATTCCATCTCAGGAGAAAATTCGATGTAAGTCTCATCGATCATGACAAAAGTATCTGTTGTCCGGCAATGTGCGATGATGCGGTTCATATCATCGCGGGGGATGATCGTGGATGTCGGATTGTTCGGATTGCAGATGATCAGAAGATCGATGTCATCTGTGATGTCTTTCAATAAGGCATCCGTGTCAATGTGAAAATTGTGTTCTTCTTTTAAAAAGTGATAGCAGCATGTTCCTCCGGAAAGCTGGATCTCTCTTTCGTATTCTGAATAGGTTGGAGAGATCAATAAAGCTTTTTTCGGTTCCTGTATCTGGATGAATAAACCGATCAGTTCGGTAGAACCGTTGCCTACCATAATCGTATCAAGCGGTGCTCCGGTATAAATGCTGATCGCATTTCTCAGATCTGTGTATTCTCGATCAGGATAAGAAGTAATCGCGTCAATATGAGAGGCGAGATTGCTGCGAAGCATTGGGGAGATGCCCAGAGGATTGACGTTGGCTCCAAAACTTGTTATCGTTTCTTTTTTGATTCCAAATATTTTTTCAATTTTTTCAAGATCACTTCCGTGAAAATGTTCTTTTGCTGTATTCATAAATCTAACTCTTTTCTTTTCATATTTTCATGTTTTTGGTATACTTATTATAACTACTGAAAAAGGAAATATCAACTATGAAGGAAAATCTCAGTTTATTTTTAGAATTGGCAAAATCAGATAAAGAAGAAGCAAAGCGGATTTTTTTCGGCAAGACATTTAAAGAATATTATCTTCAGAATGAATCGGAATTACGGGCAGAATACGATATGCTGCTCGAAGGACAAGACCAGAATCAGATTCTGGAAGAATTTTTAGTGTGTGCCGGAGCGAAGGAACCAAAGGTATTTGAGAATTTGGGTGATGAGGATCATGCCAAAGGGAAATTAAAGGACGAAGTGGTTGCTCCGGATGTCGAAAAGGGTGTGAAAGAGAAAGTCATAGAGTATTATCTGGCTTTTCGATGCGGACGCCTGAATCTTCATGATTTCTGCCTAAAAGCATACGAGCAGATCTTAGATGAAGAGAGTATGGAAGCGGAGCTGTTTCGTTTTGAATTGGCAATGCTGGATGGACGTGAAGAAGAAGCTGAGAACCGAATGGCACAGCTTATGGAAGAAAAACCGTGGGAAGAAGACGGATTTGTTGAAAGCTATTTTTATTATTTAAAAGCTTTATATGAGAAAAACCCGTTGATCAATCAAAGTGCGCTGACAGTTATTCGGGCAAATGCCGAAAAGGATGAGAAGTATCAGCAGTACTATACGTGGATTTTTCTTTATTTAGATGAGGAAATTGCTTTTTCTCTGAAAAAACAGATAGAATTGATTAGAAATATATCGGAGAAAGAAAGTCTTTTGCCAATTTTAAAATATGAGGTGGTTTCTATTTGGAACCGCAATCCTATGCTTTTAAATGAGTTTACTCCATTTGTCATAGATTCCATGAAATTTGGTTTGGAGCAACAGATCGCATCGAGGGAGGTCTGTGGCCAGTACGCAAGAATCACCCGTCGGATGTCGGAATTTCAAGAAGAAGGTTTTTCTTTACTGGAAAAAATATATGAAAAGTATCCGGAAGAGGAGTTTTTATTAAGCATATGCAGGAATTTGCTGCACACGGGTCATTGCAAGACAAAATATCACAAATACATAAAAGAAGCGGTTCAGAAGTCGATCAAGGAAAAAGGGTTGTTTGAAGCATATATTCGTACAATGGACTGGAACACGTTTGCAATCATCGATCTTGCCGTCGTGCATTACTTTTCTTACAGTAGCAGTCTCTCCGGCGATGAGAATGCTTACTTGTATACGAATTTATGTATGAATGAAAAGGAATATGGAGAAGTTGTCCGCTCTTATTATCCGAAGATCGAACTTTTTGTTTTAGATTCTATAAGACGGGGAGTCATTTCAGATTTATACATATATTTATATAGAAGATACCTCCCTCTGTTGATGGAGAATGATTCCGCTATTCGTGCATTTCCTAATCTTATATTTAAAAAACGCATTATTTGTGACAATCCGTTTATGCAGAGCGTAGTTGTAAAGCACCTCGAAAAACAACAGTCGGATTTTTATGAATTGCAAGATGGAAAAGCCTATTGTGATATTTATTCTGATCAATTTATGCTTGTATTTTACGATAAAGAGAGAAATCCCTATATTCAGTCTGTTTCCTGGAAGGTGGAGCCGATTCTCGATACAGAAAAATTCTACGCATTATGCAAAAAAAGGGGAATTGTTCATGAGAAGCTTTTATTAAGAGAAGCGGGAGAGTTTCGAAAGAAAACATCTTTTCAAAAAGCAGATATTCAGATTGCACTGCGCATGCAAAATTCTCAGGTGCTCAGCGGCGAGTTAAAAGAGATGATTTTGGAACTTCTGCTCGATTATTATTATAAGACGAAAGAATATACGAGTTTAGAAGAACTTTTAAAGCAGGTTCGATGGGAGAAAATACAAGAAAAAAACAGGATTTCAGTTATTGAGTATTTTATCAGCAGAGAATTTTATGAAGAAGCTGTGAAAGGAATGGAACGGTATGGATTTGAAGAGGTAAAGCCGGAATTGTTAAAGAAAGCAGCATCGTATTTGATCAACCGGTTAAATGGAATGAAGTCATCCTTTGCCGCTCACATCTGTGAACATCTTTTTTTGAATCGGGTTTATGATGATCAAATTATATTATATTTGCAGCAGCACGTTCCTTCTGAAGCGGATTATCATATTGAACTTTGGAAACAGGGAATGGAAAGCGGCGTATATGATGCAGGCTATACGGAGTATATAATTGTAAAAGCTGCAGAAAATCAAAAGTTGAACGAAGAGTTAGAAGAAATCTTTTTAGAGTATGTAAGACGATCAGAGAATTCAGAAAAACTGTCACATTTTATATTAGAGGAATTTGGAAAATGGTATTTTGCAAATGGAAAAAGGTATTCGGAAGCATATGCGGATTATCTGATGAAGTTTTTGCAAGAGTGTGGATGGCAAGAGAACCATTATCCGTTATCCTGGCTGCACAGTATTTCTAAAAAAGATGAGTTAAATGAACAGGAAAAGGAACTGGCATTACGGATCGTAGAAGATTTCGTTGAACGGGATATCTATCTCGCATTTTTCCTGAGATTTGATGATAAGATAAAACTTCCGCAGAAACTATACTGTATGTCATTTGTGACTTATCAGGGCCGCCGGGGTTGTCAGGTGACTATGCATTGTCAGACAGGGCGAAAGGGAATCATATGGGAGATGTCCATGACGGAGATTTTGAGTGGAATTTATATTGGATATTTCCGTCCATTTATTGATGAACATCCGGATGTCTATGTTACAATGGAAGGCGATGAAAAGAAATATCGCAAATCAGTGATGATCGAGTCCGGAACAATGAAAGGAAAAGGATTAAAATACCATAAGATCAACGAAATGTTATCAATGATTCACAGTGAAAAGGTTTATGATCTCATGAATCAGTTTGACGAAACAGAATATATGATTGAGAAGGCGTTAGAACCGTGGTTTTAGGAGTAAAAGATGGATTATGGATTTGATTTTACAAATGATATATGTTATATAAGTGTATTTAATGGAAAAGAAATAGAGGATCTCGATTGTGTTTCCTGTCCGTCTACTCTGGATGAACGGATTCTTTTTGCGGAGGAGTATAGAAAAGAGGAGACAGACAGAGCAGTTCTGGTAATTGAAGAGATGACAAAAGAAGCACTTGCCTGCCATCAACCCGGTATATTGCTTGCTTCGAAGGAACAGGCATTTGCTGCTTATCTTTTCGAACAGAGCAATCCTATATGGAAACGGGAAACGGCTGCATTTGAATTCCATAAAAATTATTTTTCTTATTTACAATTCAAACTGCAGGGAAAGGCATGCCTGGTGGAAAAAAAGCAGGAGATGATCGTTGAACTTCAATCAGAGAAAAGTAAAGATAAATTTTTTACAAAGCAGGCAGCGGACCGGCTGAATCATGGCAGCATTGCGAATGTCTTTCTGGTAGGGGAAGAATTTGAGGGCGAATGGATGAAAATGAGTCTTGCATCTTTATGCAGCGGGAGAAGAGTATTCATGGGCAATCATTTATTTGCTAACGGCGCAGTCTTCCTTCTAAAAGAATCAGAACAGAAGTATACAGTTTATACGCGTGATCACCATTTGTATTATTGGGGGATTCGGGCGTTTCACCATGGACAAAAGGATGTGTTTGTGCCGATTATACAGCCGGGTGAATTCTGGTTTACGACGGAGGGCAGTGTAAGGATTCTGTTAGATGAGTGCGATGTCCTGGAGATTGAAGGAATACATTCGATCACCAGGCAGAAATTAAATATAAAACTCCCTCTGCATATGAAACAGCAATATCCAACTCGTACGACAAAATTGAAAATTCAAATGTACTGTACCGGATCAAAAACGTTGAAAATGATTGTACACGATATGGGATTTGGTATGACCAGAGAAGGAAAAGGAATTATTTATCAGGAAGAATTTAAACTTCCGTGATAGAAATATAGGAGCATTTATATGGGGCAGATCATTTTATGTGAGACAAAAGAAGCAGAAAATATATATCGATTTCATTCATTTCATCAGGATATTTCTACCTATGAAGAATTATGTTATTATATCCGGAAATATTTTATTTTCTTTGTTGAGGAAGGAATACCGGATAATCTCGTCGCATGGATTTCAGCTGAACTGGGAATTCGGGACTTAGAGCAGGAATGGGACAGGATTCCAACCCAAAAGGAAAAGTTAAAACGCATTATTACATGCCGAAATTATTTTCTTCCTCAAGAAGTCAGTGTTTTAATGAAAAAATATGACCGTTATGATAAAATGACAGAAGTGGACCGGAAGAATCAACTTGCCGATGAATATTTAAAGCAGCATAGATATGAGCGGGCGCTGCATTATTATCGAATAGCATATCAGATGGAAAAAAATGAAAAATGCTGTTATAATATGGCGGTCTGCTATGCCCATCAATGGGATTTTGAACATGCGGCAAAATATTTCTATGAGTCATATGAGATTAGCGGAAGAAAAAGGATTTTGAACGCCTATTATTCTATTTTAATGCTCCAGGGGGAATTCGCATCGGTGAAGATTATGGCCGGGGACGATTATCCGGCATTTATAAGAAGATGGAACGGCTGGAAGCAGGAATGGGAAAAACGGCAGAGAGAAGAAGGAATGATTCAAAATAATCAACAAAAAAAGAAAAGGTTGGAACAATGGAAAAGAGACTACCGCAAGGAGGTAGAATAATGGATAAGAAACAACGCTTGATAAAATTATATGAAGGTGAGATGGAAAAAGCCCGTAAGATAAAAGAGGATATAGATTCTCTGGGCAATATGACGGATGAACAGCTTCTGGCATTAGTAGAAAAGGCACAGAATTTCAGTCGCGTATTAGAGAAAAATTGGGAACAGATCTCGGGAAATGACATAAAACGCAAAGATGTCTTGCCGGTTCTTTTAAGAAGGAAGGAACTAAAGACGGATTTTACGAAGATTCATCAAATAGAAGATGAGATTGAGGTTTTGAATCAGGATCTTGATCAGGCAGAGCAGGAAATAAAAAAGCAGCATAAAGTAAAAAAACAGGAACGGGACAGCCAGCAGAATAAAATGATACTTACAGTATCATTCGGCATTATGTTTATATGTGCGCTATGTTTTCATTTGATCATGTTGAAAAGATATCACTATATTATTATGCCTGTCTTTCTGATCATGACGATCCTTCCATTATTTTTATGTATTTTAAATGCGTTATTCTTAAAGAAAGCACTTGATGCTTCGTCAGCTGATATTGCTGAGCAGGAGCTGGAGCAGAAGAGGAGTCTTATACAGCGGGATATAGAAGAAAAGCAGGAATTGCTTCAGTTTTATGATCAAAAGTATCAAAATGTATTTGAAGATCTGGATGAATATCAAATGGAAGCCTATCCGTATGTAGAGCAGATCGTTCATAAACTGGAGTATCGTGAGAACTATCGGAGAGCCCAAAATGAATATTGTGGAATTATTGAAATTTTGCATTTTAAGCAGCCAGATGTGTATTTGTTTGTTCCGGAGATTTTTCTGGTCGAAGAGGAAATGCAGGAGTTTCTTCATAGAATCCAGGAAAAAATGCGGAAACTGGATGAATATTTGGTTCAAACGATTGAAACCGCTTGACAGAAAAAGAATGATTGCATAAAATTATATGCGTATGAGAGGCAAGATAGACAGCTTTTCGTCCGGAGGGATGAAGGGCTGTTCCTTTATAAATAGACAAGGAGACGAGAAGATGAACAAAGAGTTAGAAAAAAATTATAATCCGTCCGAAATTGAAGACAGATTGTATCAAAAATGGCTGGATAAGAAGTACTTCCATGCAGAAGTTGATAGAAGTAAGAAACCATTTACAATCGTAATTCCTCCTCCAAATATCACGGGAAAACTTCACATGGGACATGCGCTTGATGAGACTTTGCAGGACATTCTGATCCGTTTTAAGAAGATGCAAGGTTATAATACATTGTGGCAGCCGGGAACCGATCATGCGAGTATCGCAACAGAAGTAAAGGTTGTAGAAAAGTTAAGAAGTGAAGGAATTGAAAAATCAGATCTGACAAGAGAAGAATTCCTGGAACATGCATGGGCATGGAAAGAGGAATACGGCGGAACGATCGTCAGTCAGCTGAAAAAATTAGGTTCAGCCTGTGATTGGGACAGAGAGCGTTTTACGATGGACGAGGGCTGTTCCAAAGCGGTAGAAGAAGTATTCGTTAATTTATATGAAAAAGGTTATATTTACAAAGGATCCAGAATCATTAACTGGTGTCCGGTATGTCAGACTTCTATTTCGGATGCGGAAGTAGAACATGTGGATCAAGCGGGTCATTTCTGGCATATTAACTATCCGGTTGTTGGAAGCGATGAAGTAGTTGAGATCGCAACGACGCGTCCAGAGACATTGCTGGGGGATACGGCTGTTGCTGTTCATCCGGACGATGAGAGATATCAGCATTTGATCGGAAAGATGTTAGAGTTACCGTTGTGCAACCGTCAGATACCAGTTGTTGCGGATGAATATGTAGACAAAGAATTTGGAACCGGATGCGTAAAGATTACGCCTGCACATGATCCAAACGATTTTGAAGTCGGAAGACGCCATAATCTTCCAGAGATCAATATCATGAACGATGACGCAACGATCAATGAACTCGGTGGCAGATACGCTGGCATGGACCGTTATGAAGCAAGAAAAGCAATCGTCGAAGATTTAAAAGAACAGGGTTATTTAGTAAAAATTAAAGAACATACGCATGCAGTAGGAACGCATGACAGATGCAAATCCACGATCGAGCCGATGATCAAACCGCAGTGGTTTGTTAAGATGGAAGATCTTGCAAAACCTGCGATCGAAGCGATTGAAAAGGGTGAATTAAAATTTGTGCCGGAGCGTTACACAAAGACATATTTGCATTGGTTGGAGAATATACGCGACTGGTGTATTTCCAGACAGTTGTGGTGGGGACACCGGATTCCTGCTTATTATTGTGATGAATGCGGAGAAACGATCGTTCAGAAGGGTGGTAAGCCTGCGGCATGTCCAAAATGCGGCTGTACTCATATCACTCAGGACGAGGATACATTAGATACATGGTTCAGTTCTGCTCTGTGGCCGTTTTCCACACTGGGATGGCCGGATAAGACGGAGGAGATGGATTATTTTTATCCGACGAATGTATTAGTAACCGGATACGATATTATCTTTTTCTGGGTTGTCCGCATGATGTTTTCCGGATATGAACATACAGGCAAATCTCCATTTGATACGGTATTGATCCACGGACTTGTCCGTGATTCACAGGGACGAAAGATGAGTAAATCCCTTGGAAATGGAATCGATCCACTGGAAATTATCGAAAAATACGGTGCAGATGCTTTAAGATTTACATTGGTAACGGGAAATGCACCTGGTAATGATATGCGTTTTTATATGGAACGTGTGGAAGCAAGCCGGAATTTTGCGAATAAAGTATGGAATGCGTCCAGATTTATGATGATGAATTTTGATAAGGTTGATTTTTCTGATGTGACGTTAGATGATCTTACGAGTGCAGATAAATGGATTTTATCGAAGTTTAACAGTGTTGCAAAAGAAGTTACAGAGAATATGGAAAAATTCGAACTCGGTATCGCAGTTCAGAAAATTAATGATTTTATCTGGGAAGAATTCTGTGACTGGTATATTGAGATGGTGAAGCCTCGTCTGTACAATGATTCTGACGCAACAAAAGCAGCAGCATTGTGGACCTTAAAGACGGTGTTGACTGAGTCACTGAAAATGCTGCATCCATATATGCCGTTTATTACAGAAGAAATCTATTGTAATTTAACAGACGAAGAGTCGATTATGCTGGCACAATGGTCGGAATATAAAGACGAATGGAATTTTGAGGAAGATGAAAAGGCGGTTGAAACGATCAAAGAAGCCGTTCGGGGTATCCGAAATATCCGTGCTGAGATGAATGTATCTCCAAAGAAAAAAGCGACGGTTTATGTTGTTTCAGATAATAAGGAAATTTGTGAAATCTTCAAAAATGGCGAGGTTTTCTTTGCAACGCTCGGATATGCAAGTGAGATCGTGATTCAAAATGACAAGACAGGTATTGCCGATGATGCAGTATCCGCTGTTATTCCGGAAGCGGTCATTTATATGCCGTTTGCTGATCTGGTTGATATTGCGAAAGAATTGGAGCGCCTTGCAAAAGAACAGAAGAAATTACAGGGCGAGATCAAACGCTGTAATGGTATGCTGAATAATGATAAATTCGTCAGCAAAGCACCGGCAGCAAAAGTTCAGGCAGAACGCGATAAACTTGAAAAATATAAACAGATGTTAGATCAGGTTGATGAACGTCTGGCTCAGCTTCAAAAGTAGGAGGAAGTATGAATTATAAGGAAGCGGTTCGTTTTTTTGATGAAATACCATACTTTTCAAAGGACCCTTCCAATGATAATATTGTTAAAATTTTAAAAAAAATGGAAAATCCGGAATGCCATATGAAGTTTTTCCATGTAGCAGGAACGAATGGAAAAGGTTCTGTATGTGCATTTCTGGATTCCATTTTACGAAAAGGCGGTTATAAAACCGCTCTTTTTACGTCTCCGCATCTGGTAAAGATCAATGAACGAATAAAAATAAACGGAGAAGACATTTCGGATAAAGATTTTGCATATTATCTTGAAAGGATACTGACGATAGCAGAAGAGCCGTTGTCATTTTTTGAATATCTATTTTTGATGTCAATTTTGTATTTTTCTGAGAAAAATGCAGATTACTGTATATTAGAGACGGGTTTGGGAGGAACATATGATTCGACGAATGTCGTGACTCCTGAAATTTCTATCATTACATCGATCGGGCTTGATCACACAAAAATACTTGGTGATACATTAGAGCAGATTGCGGCTGAAAAAGCGGGTATTATAAAAGATGGAAAACCGGTCGTTTATTTTGCACAGACCCCTGAGGTAAATCAGGTTATCGAAGAAAAAGCATGTGTAAAACGGTCTAAAATCATAAAACTTTCAAAAGAAGATATTAAGATTAAAGAAAATCGCAAGAAATGCATTGCATTTTCTGTGGAAAGTGGTTATCATAGATTTGATGATTTAAAGATTTCTTCATATGCAGAATATCAGCTGTGGAATGCTGACATTGCAATTCATGCAATAAAGGAGATGATTCCAGGTATCTCTGATGAGACGATTCGATCAGGGCTTGCTGATATGAGATGGCCGGCACGGATGGAAGAGATTGAACCGGGCATTATTCTGGATGGGGCACATAACCCGCATGCGATTCGTGCCTGGGTTCAAACTGTTCGTATGCAGTTTCCTGATCAGAAGAAAAGGTTATTGTTTGCGGTTGTTGCGGATAAAGATTATGAAGAGATGATTTCGATCATTTGTACAGCGTTTCAATTTGAACGCATCACGATAACATGCATACCGGGACAGCGCAAAGCGGATCCTAGGATGATAAAAGATATATTTGAGAGATACACAGATACAGAGGTTGTGATCGAGGAAGATCTTTCCCTTGCGTACAGCAGGGCAAAGTCTGCTGATGAAGGATATTTATTCTGTCTTGGTTCTCTGTATTTGGCTGGAATGATAGAAGAGTTGTTAATTTAACAGGAGGACAATATCATGATGAATTTTGAACAGGAATTAAGTAAATTTGAATCAGGTTTAGATAGAGAAGAAGTAAAAAAAGTGATTATGACTGAGGGAGGAGAGGCAAGTTCTCTTCAACAGAATAAGTTGGATCAGATTATGAAGCGTTATGGTCTGGCTTTGAACTATTGTAAGACGGACAGTTTCGATCTGGCCTATATTCAGATTCAGAAAGTGGCACGCCTTCTCCCGGGGAATCTCAATGTCCAGCTGCTTTCCGCGCTGATCTGTATACATGAGGGGAAAGAAGAATTAGCACTGCAGGCGTTAGAACGCGCTGAGGCTTTAAGTGCGGATCATCCGGATGTAAAGCGTTATAAAGAAGAACTGACGGTAAAAGAAATTCCTCAGGAAGTTCAGTCAGTACAACCAGAAGAGGAAGTGGTTGAGGCAGAAGGAACAGCCAAAGAATCTGGAAAGAAAGCGCCAAAAAAGATATCTTCTGAGAAACCTAAGAAAGAAAAACCAAAAAAAGTTGTGACAAACGGTAGTGATTTTGAGGAAGTGACAAGCAATAAGAAGAGCTTTATTTATCTCGGACTTGGATTTCTGATCGGTGTGATTGCAATGCTTGTTCTGGTTGTACCAACAGCGAGAAGTGCGGTAAAGGATCAGTATGCTACAGAAGCAGAAAGTTATGAAGATCAGTTGAAAGCGAAGGAGACTGAGATCGGTACGTTAAAAGAGGATCTGAAAGCGGCAGAAGATGCAACAAAGGATGCCAAAGAAGAAGTCAAATCCTACAAGAATGGTAATAAAGATTTATATCAGGCTGCGGATGATTATATTGCCGGTAAAAATGTAGAAGCGGCAGAAAAGCTAATGGATATTGATACAAAGATTCTGACAACAAAAGAAGCGAAGACCTTGTACAATACGATCAAAGATAAAACATACGCAAGTGCAGCGCAGACTTTCTATCAGAATGGTATGAGTCAGTATAATGCAAGGAATTATACGGAAGCAGAGAAGTATCTCAAGAAAGCAATTAAAGCGAATGATTCGAATGCTAGTTATTACTACTATCTTGCCCGTTCTTATGAAGAGGATGGAAAGACTGCCCAGGCAATCAAGTATTATGATAAGGTTATAGAACTCGGAAGCTATCGTCCGACTGAATCGAAGACAAGAAGAGATCAGTTGAAAGCGAAGCAGTCAACAGAGAAGAAGACAGAAAGCACGACAGAGAAGTAGTCAACGGAACAAATTAATTAAATGATCCAGCTAATAGTTTAAGGAGAACGAAATTTTCGTTCTCCTTTTTTCGTGTGTATTCGTATGAAAAGTAATGTAAATTAAAGTTTGGATTTATGATAAGGAAAGGAGTCAGAATATGGCAACAAGTTATAAAATGCAAGGAAATACCCTATGGGTGCAATTGGAAGGAGAGTTAGACCATCATCTAGCGCAGCAGGTAAAAAAGAAGTGTCAGATGATGATGGTTTCAAATCCGGTTGAAAATATTGGGTTCGATTTTCTAAAAACTGATTTTATGGATAGTTCCGGAGTTGGTATGATCATGGGGAGATATCAAGAAGTCCACGCAATCGGTGGGAGAATCTACACAAAGAATGTCAATCGAAACATTGACCGGATCATGACGATTTCCGGTTTATATAAAATTATTGGACAATAACATTAGGAGGATAAGTATGATACGTTTTGAATTTGATAGTCAGTCAGAAAATGAGGCAATGGCAAGGGTAGTGATTGCAGCATATTTGTTGAGAGAAGATCCGACATTAGAAGAAATGGCTGATATTAAAACAGCTGTTTCGGAAGCGGTTACCAATTCGATTATCCACGGATATGAGGAAGAAATCGGAAAAATTATCATGGAGGCGGATATAGAGGATCATTGCTTAACGGTGTCAGTGACTGATTATGGAAAGGGGATTCAGGATATTGAAAAGGCAATGGAACCATTATTTACAACGAAACCGGATAAGGAAAGGGTTGGAATGGGATTTGCATTTATGGAAGCATTTATGGACGAGCTCAGCGTTGAGTCAGAAGTAAATAAGGGAACAAAGGTGATTATGAAAAAAAGGGTAAATCAGTGGAGCAAAGAGAATTAATCAAACGGTCAAAAGCAGGCGATAAAGAAGCCAGAGAAACACTGGTTTTGAATAACGTAGGATTAATTTGGAGTATTGTAAAAAGATATGCGGGCAGAGGATATGATCTGGAGGATCTTTTTCAGATCGGATGCATTGGACTGATGAAATCAATTGATAAGTTTGATTTAAACTATCATGTGAAATTTTCAACGTATGCTGTTCCAATGATATCCGGTGAGATCAAGCGTTTTTTGCGCGATGATGGAATCATCAAAGTAAGCCGGTCTTTGAAGGAGCACGCGTATCGGATCAGCCTGGCACAGGAAAAATTTCAGGCAAAATATAACCGGGAAGCAACTGTTGAAGAAATTTCAGAAGTGACAAAGTTACCTATAGATGAAATTGTAGTAGCACTTGAGGCAAACAGAGAAGTTGAATCTTTAAATCGAACGATTTATGAGGGAGATGGACATGATCTGGCTATCATTGATACAATCGAAGAAAAAACATATTGGGAAGAAAATCTGATGAATAGCATGATGTTATCGGAAGTGATGACTGATTTAAAAGCAGAAGAGAGAAAGCTGCTGGAATTAAGATACTTTGAAAATAAGACACAGAAGGAAATTGGGGATATCATGAATGTTTCACAGGTACAGGTATCGAGAATGGAAAAGAAAATTCTTCTGAAAATGCGAAAAACAATGGTTGAGACCAAAAAAGAACGATATTGAAAAGAGATATAAGGAAGTGCTATAATAAGCAGATAAGATTATATTTATAATGAATATGAAGGAGGATACAGATGAAGATTTTAGAAAAGATACTATCAGCGAAAACTTTCTTATGTTTGCAGTTGATCGCGACGATCGTGTGTCTGTTTTTTATGGTGCGAGTAAAATTCTTACCGGCAAAATACATTATTCTCGTGGCAGTTGTTCTTGTTTTTATGTTGCTGCTTACGTTTTTATTGCAGCTTCGAGCAAAAGAGACGAGTATACGTGCGATTTTTTCCAGGATGTTGGCGATTCTGATGTGTGTTATGTTGGTTATGGCAACGGTATTTGTGAGAAGCGGTTATAATTATATATCCGGATTTGCAGATGCGGATCGGGAGATCAATGTTATGTCGGTGATTGTATTGAATGAAAGCGGTTATAAGAAGATTGACGATCTGAAGAACAAAAAGATTGGATTGAACAATCAGGTGGATAAAGAGAACATTGTAAAGGCAAAAAATGATGTGAATAAAAAGGTGAAGGCATCTTATAAGGTGTTTGATAATTTTGTCGATCTTGCAAATAATCTATACAATAAAAAAACGGATGCGATTTTAATCAATGAAGCGTTTCGCGGTCTGATTGAGGAAGAGTATGAGATGTTTTCAGATGAGACAAGCGTGATATATCAGATGGAGATCAGCAGAAAGACAGAAAACCTGGCGAATACGGGCGGCATTGACGATGGAGTTTTTAATGTCTGTATTACGGGAATTGATACAACAGGACCTGTATCTACGGTGTCAAGAAGTGACGTGAATATGATCATGACGGTGAATATGAACACGCATAAGATTATTTTGACTAGTATTCCGCGTGACTATTATGTAACACTGGCATCTCATAATGCCAAGGATAAGTTGACACATTCCGGCATCTACGGTGTGAATGAGACAGTAAAGACATTAGAGAATCTGCTCGACATCAAAATCGATTATTACGTAAGGATCAACTTTACTTCCTTAATCAAAATCGTAGATGTATTAGGCGGTGTTGACGTCGAGAGTGACCGAGAGCTGCATTTGGGTAATATTACGATTCAGAAAGGCATGAATCATATGGATGGAGAGATGGCACTGGCTTATTCGCGGGAACGACATTCCTATGAAGAAGGTGACAGACATCGAATTCAAAATCAACAGGATGTCATTCTTGCTATTATTCAAAAATTAAAAAATCCGAATATTCTATTTAATTATCAGGAATTGCTACAGAAAATCGATGGAACATTTGAAACGAATATCTCATCAGCTGAGATTGCCGAGTTGATTCAGATGCAGTTGAGTAAGATGGAGAATTTTGCGATGGAAAGACAGTATCTGGATGGAAAAGGTGTTATGACGACTGGATTATATTCTATGCCGAACAGCAAATTATATACGATGATTCCGGATCAGGATACTGTGGATGCGGCATCGAAGGCAATTAAAGAATTGGAAGAGCAATAATCAGAATGGAGAGTATGCATGATCGCATTGCAGATAGATGATGTAAAACACTTTATGCTGCATCTGTTTTCGAAGGAAACATTTGATGCATTTTGGCTTTATGAAGCGAAGATAAAGATGGGAGTTTCTTATGTGATTGATGGTTCACTTAATTTGGAATTTTACGATTCCGATGAACAGGAAGCGATGGAAGGCAGGGACTATGCTTTATGGAAAGAACAGAAGCAGATGGTGTTCTCTATGATACGCGGACATAAAACTCCTGAAAATATGCAGATTATATTGATGATGTCAAAATCCAATACAGAAAAGATGATCCTGCAGAACAATCTGCCGATCCGTGCAGAAGATGTAAGGGGATTGTTCTTAAATATTCATTTTAAAGAAGGTGGTTTATCCTGTACAACAGGAGTGTCTTTAAAGACGTTCACATTAGAGAAAGGACTGGATCATCTGTGGGAAGATATGATTCAAAAATATTTTAAACAAAAACAAATCGGTGCTCAGTTAGTCTGAGTACCGATTTGCTTTTATCGAAATATTACATAAATTTTAAATGTTAGGGCCAGCTATTGTAAATTGGTGTCA